>JBBAAO010000007.1 GCA_041658205.1 Bacteroidota bacterium | reverse complement strand
CACCTAACGGACTGGAGCTAAGTTGCGTGGTAACGTTTTTACGCGAACGCGAACTTAATTAATAAATTTAAAACTACCACAATCGTATGTTGTGCTTGAATATTTCAACTTTGAATACAAAATTCGCGTTCGCGGTTACCACGTCAACTTGAGCGACTGGTTAGGTGGCAAGCAACATTAATAATTCGGAACTAACCAATAACCATTGATCTGATTATCTACATAGACTAAGTAATGTGTTCCAGTTGAAGCCGGATATGCCAAATATTGATGCACAACTTTATTCCACCCCTTTTTCATCATTACATTATATTCGGAAATGTAAATGTCTGATGACGCATCTTTCACAGAATCCCTTCCAAGAATATTGACGTCCTTAGTGGAGTATATGAAGGAAATATGTTTGGTCATTACTACTGAATCAGACCATACTTCAGCACTATAAAATGTGGAGTCCTTGCAGTAAATTGGAAAAAAAGTAATTCTTCCAATTTGAGCTGATGTGTCGCTAATATTAATACTTCCATTTGACGATTGATAGAGTAGGTTGACAGGTTTCAGACAATCATCTGGTAATGGCAGAACAACGAGTTTAAAATGCCCTAAAGAATCTATTTGACACTGGTCCCAAACAACCTCTACAGCCTTTCCATTCACAGTTTTCAAAGTAGATACTTCTATTCTTCCATAAACTACCTTTGTTGCCGGTTTGATATATCCGTCTAAAAGTAAAATCCGATTATCATTATCTGCTGATTGATTAATGTTGTCACAGCTATTCAGCATTAAGATCAATACAAAAGGTATAAGTGAAATAATTTTGGTTTTCATAATACTCATTCTTGCCACCTAACGGACTGGAGCTAAGTTGCGTGGTAACGTTTTTACGCGAACGCGAACTTAATTAATAAATTTAAAACTACCACAATCGTATGTTGTGCTTGAATATTTCAACTTTGAATACAAAATTCGCGTTCGCGGTTACCACGTCAACTTGAGCGACTGGTTAGGTGGCAAGCAACATTAATAATTCGGAACTAACCAATAACCATTGATCTGATTATCTACATAGACTAAGTAATGTGTTCCAGTTGAAGCCGGATATGCCAAATATTGATGCACAACTTTATTCCACCCCTTTTTCATCATTACATTATATTCGGAAATGTAAATGTCTGATGACGCATCTTTCACAGAATCCCTTCCAAGAATATTGACGTCCTTAGTGGAGTATATGAAGGAAATATGTTTGGTCATTACTACTGAATCAGACCATACTTCAGCACTATAAAATGTGGAGTCCTTGCAGTAAATTGGAAAAAAAGTAATTCTTCCAATTTGAGCTGATGTGTCGCTAATATTAATACTTCCATTTGACGATTGATAGAGTAGGTTGACAGGTTTCAGACAATCATCTGGTAATGGCAGAACAACGAGTTTAAAATGCCCTAAAGAATCTATTTGACACTGGTCCCAAACAACCTCTACAGCCTTTCCATTCACAGTTTTCAAAGTAGATACTTCTATTCTTCCATAAACTACCTTTGTTGCCGGTTTGATATATCCGTCTAAAAGTAAAATCCGATTATCATTATCTGCTGATTGATTAATGTTGTCACAGCTATTCAGCATTAAGATCAATACAAAAGGTATAAGTGAAATAATTTTGGTTTTCATAATACTCATTCTTGCCACCTAACGGACTGGAACTAAACTGCGTTGTGACGTTGTGTCGCGGACGCAATGGTTGATTAATTTGCCGATAACTACCGTTGACCTATGTTGTGTTTAGAAATTTCAACTTTGAATAACAAAATTGCGGACGCGGTCACAACGTCAGTTTGAGTGACTGGTTAGCCCGCAGCAACTATTTTTTCTTGAGCTACACTGCTGGCGGCTGGCGTAAGCCACGTTGAATTGAACAACAACTTTTGAATGTCAAAGATCTGTTTATTTGTTTTTTTAATTCTACAACAAAGCTCAAATTGAACTGCAAAACTTGAGCAACATTTTATTTTGCCGCCGGCAGAGCGGGCTAACGGACTGGAGCTAACCTGCGTGGTAACGTTCCAGCGCGTGGGATTCTGTTTTTAAATTGCTGATAACTGTTCGTATCGTAAGTTGTCATTTGAGAACTCAACACTTAAAACTCAAAGTGCGCCGCGGTTACCACGTCAGGTTGAGCGACTGGTTAGGCGCCAGAACATTCATTGATAACCCCCTTTTCTTTCGGGAAGAATTTTATACTCTGGCTTTGATTCGATAATATCAAGGATCAAGATTTTTAATTCTCGAAGTAATACGAAATATTTAAATCTCAATTCGTCAGTTGGGTTAAACCAAACAACAGTTTTATCTTTATTCCTGGATTTTATACGTAATGTTTGAGCACCATAATCTGGTAATTGCATTTCGTTTGGTTTAGCAAAAAAAGTATCTGGAAAGTTGAAAAAACCTATTCTCTCGGCTTTCGTTAATATTATTTCTTGTTCTCTCTTCGTAAACCAAAACGATATCTTGATCGTATCTGGAATCAAATCCTTTGTTAAACTCTGTTCAAAAGTATTCACATCATCATAATATCCGTGATGCAAATGAACTTTAACTTCTTGAATATCGTTACCTTTATCAATGTGAGATGTAGAACAACCCACAAACGATAAAAATATTCCAATTAATAAGTTTTTCATTGATGTCGATTTTCTGGCGCCTAACGGACTGGAGCTAAGTTGCGTGGTAACGTTTTATCGCGGCCACGAAATGAATTTTGTAATTTGCTGATTTCTTCCGTAATCGTATGTTGTGTTCTCGTTTTACAACTTTCGATTGAAAACCA
>JBBAAO010000006.1 GCA_041658205.1 Bacteroidota bacterium | reverse complement strand
TAAACTCCGACATAAAGTCTTTTCTGTTAAATCGTAGTCAGCTAATGAAAGCGTACGATGAACTGCTGATTCTGCTTTTCCTTTAGATGCGGCCTGCAACAACTGCGGCCTAACGGACTGGAGCTAACCTGCGTGGTAACGTTCCAGCGCGTGGGATTCTGTTTTTAAATTTAAAATGATGTCGCGTATAGTAAGTTGTCATTTGAGAACACAACACTTAAAACTCAAAGCGCGTCGCGGTTACCACGTCAGGTTGAGCGACTGGTTAGGCAGCACTTTATGATCGTTTCTTATTTATTGGCCATCGAGAATAGTCTCGCTTAGCTTTTTTTATAGATGTTTCTAGCTCGTCGACACAACTATTCAAAAATAAACGCAAACATTTTGTTGAACAAAAATATAAACAGAAATATCCACCACGAACATCTTTAGCAATATTGATTTTAGTATATATCTCTCGATCTTTACCATTGCCTACATCATGTCCACCGTGCCATGTTAAACCCATAAATGCATCAAGTGTACTCGATGTGGTGCCAGAATCATTCCTACGGTTCATTAGTAAAGCTCCGCCATCTATAGCGGCAAACGAATGTGGCTCAAATACTTTTTGCACACCACAAACTGGGCAAATAGCTTTCTGTGGGTAATCACTCACATTTTTGGAAACAACTGGTAACTTAACGGACTTTTTCATTAGAGTGCTGCCTAACGGACTGGAGCTAAACTGCGTGCAAACGTTCCAGCGCGCCGGGTTGTGTTTTTAAATTGCTGATAACTATCGCTGTCGTAAGTTGCATTTGAGAACTTAACACTGAAAACTCAGAGCGCGTCGCGGTTTGCACGTCATGTTTGAGTGACTGGTTAGCCCGCAACACTATTTTTTGAAACGCTACACTGCTGGCGGCTGGCGTAAGCCACGTTGAATTGTACAACTAAACTTGAATTACAGAAACTGGTTGTTTGCCTTTTGAGGCAAAATCAATTGCCATTTAAGGCAACTTTACTTGAATTCTCTTTCCACTTTCTGCCGCCAGCAGAGCGGGCTAACGGACTGGAACTAAACTGCGTGCAAACGTTCCAGCGCGCCGGGAATGATTTTAAATTGAAAATGATACCGCGTATCGTAAGTTGTCATTTGAGAACTCAACACTCAAAACTCAGAGCGCGTCGCGGTTTGCACGTCATGTTTGAGTGACTGGTTAGCCCGCTAAAACTATTTTTTTGAAACGCTACACTGCTGGCGGCTGGCGTAAGCCATGTTGAATTGCACAACAACTTATGAATGTTAAAGAACTGTTTATTTGTTTTTTTGATTTTACAACAAAACTCAAATTGAACTACACAACTTGAGAAACATTTTATTTTGCCGCCAGCAGAGCGGGCTAACGGACTGGAGCTAACCTGCGTGGTAACGTTCCAGCGCGATGGATTCTGTTTTTAAATTTAAAATGATGTTTCGTATCGTAAGTTGTCATTTGAGAACACAACACTTGCAAACTCAAAGCGCGTCGCGGTTACCACGTCAGGTTGAGCGACTGGTTAGGGCGCAACTTATTTTATAATATATTCTTGAATTTCAATTTTCCATTTTGCCATAACACAATTCGTTTTTAAATAATGAGAGCCTTTAGAACGAAATACTGATTTACCATTTCCCTCTTCACTTACATGCCCCATCATTTCAAGTATCTTATCATCTTTATACACGAATGCTGCGAAATAAACACCAATTTCAGGATCAGGAAATTGTTTTTCGACAGTCCATAATGCCCTCCATTTAGATGATGTGATATAGAAATCATCCGTTGTTTCATTTCCTTTTCCAGAGAATATTACCACTGTTTTTTAGGTTCCCGTGGATTGAGAATATGCAAATGCACAAAAAGTGCTACTAATTAAAAGAAAGATGAAAACCTTTTTCATTATTACCTCTATTTAATTAGTTTGGCTTGTTGCGCCCTAACGGACCGCGGCTAAGCTGCCCCGCAACGTTCCAGAGCGCGGGGAAGTGTTGATTGAATTTAAAATGAGCTTTCGTATCCTATGTTGTAAGTTGACGACACAACACTTGAGTTTCAGAGCGCCAGCGGTTGCGGGGTCAGTTTGAGCCGCTGGTTAGGCCGCCGACTTGTTCCAAAAGCCATTGTGGACAATCCGCGCTTCATCGAGCAACAGTGGTCCAATAATCCTAACTGGTTCAGTTGCACGTGCGAATAGTTCGCGACAGGGCACAAGAAAGTATGGTCCAGCCAACGCTACGAGTTCTACAGACGAAAGCGCATAAACTACGGATCGGATTCCGGCCCAATACATTTTCCCAGCACACATTGCGCAAGGTTCACAACTTGTATAGAGGATAGAGCGTCTGATCTGTTCAGGCGTTAGTTGCTGAATTGCTTGGGTGACAAGATTTGTTTCAGCGTGCGCAGTTGGATCATGATCTGTGTTTACGGAATTCCTGGCAGTGAGAACAACTTGACCATCTAAGACCAGAAGAGCGCCGAATGGTTCGTTTCCATTGTTGCGCGCTTGACTGGAGAGTCCAATTGCTTCTCTGACGAACTGCTCGTGATTGTTTGACGAGGCCATGATCGACTCCTATATGATGTGAGGAAATACCAGCGGCCTAACGGACTGGAGCTAACCTGCGTGGTAACGTTTCAGCGCGCGGGGTTCTGTTTTTAAATTCCTGATAACTGTTCGTATCGTAAGTTCTCATTTGACAACTCAACACTCACAATTCAAAGCGCGTCGCGGTTACCACGTCAGGTTGAGCGACTGGTTAGGCAGCTTTCATTATTTTATTTGATAGCGCAATAACTTGTATTCCAAATAATTAGGGCCAAAAAGATAAAATAATCTTTTGTAAACAAGGCCAACATTTTTAGCATATGCTGTTTTGTAATTTCTTTGTTTCATATAAGGTGGATTTTCTTCCATATATTTTATCGTGCCAATAATATATTTTGAGTTGAATGTTCCTGCCAAGACAGAAAATGTAGAATCCGTTTTTGAAAGAACAGAGGTCAAATAATACATCGTATCATTTGGAAGAACATATCGATTTTCGATGAATGTTAATTTTTTATTTAGAGATAGTAATTTCTCACCGTCATTATTTACAATCATTTCGGATGAATCTCTATATAAACTCACTCCAAATATTGAACTTTTAAATACTTTGTAAGAATATCCATTCACCAATGAATCTTTTGTAACTACAATACTATCTAACAAACCCGCATCAGAAAATACTAAGGATGTATCAGCTTCATATACTTTGTAAACCCAGTAACTACCAATTGACATTGGATAATAATCTGTAACAGTTTCATTTAATGTTGTTTGATTTGTTATTAAGTCCTCATTTTTACAAGATATTAAAATCAAACTTATTGCGAAGATAATCATCATCTGTTTCATATAATTGATCCTTTAATATTTTTTGACAATAGTTGAATTTTCAAAACACTATTTATCAATTTATGTCAATTGGAGATTTACCTTTCTGATATTGATTGTCCTTGTCAAAGCTGCCTAACGGACTGGAACTAACCTGCGTTGCAACGTTCCAGAGCGTGGGATTGTGTTTTTAATTTACTGACAACAATCGCTATCGTATGTTGTGTGTTCATTTCTCGACACTTGAAAACTCAGAGCGCGAGCGGTTGCAACGTCAGGTTGAGTGACTGGTTAGGGTACACGATTTTGAATATTATTTTTGACTAATCTTAACGAATTTGGTGACACAAACTGATACTTGTTTTTGAAGAAAAGTAAAATATTCAGTGCAAAGATTATGTATCGATTCGCGTGATAATTCGGATTCATCTTTGTTTATTTTAACAGTGCCAGTAAATTGAAATGAATTTTCACTTTCTGGCACATATGGTGGTTCATCTGGTGTAGTTATAGTAATTTTATATTCTGTACCGTCAGGTTCTTTTTGAAAATCTTTAATAACTGAATAATACTCCTCGTCAACAGCGATATGTTCAAGAAAATAAAAATCCGTTTTAACACCAGCCTTTTTAGTGCTGGAAACACGTAGATCATTGATTTCCTTTAACAGTATTTTCTGTTCATCAGAAATATCACACGTATTAAACCATTCCTCCCAACCAGTAACTTTCCCAAATTCAAATCTCATTATCCACGTAGTACTTCTTGCAGCATTAAGAAAAGCACTTAATATGTAATCAAAAAATGGATCTCGCGGATTTAATTGATTAAGAAAATATCGAGATTCGTCTAATTTCCGTTCGGTATTGGTCATATATTTATTTACGGTATTTGGTACAATATATATTCCGTGTGCCCTAACGGACCGGAATTAAGCTGCCCCGCAACGTTCCAGAGCGTAGGGAAGTGTTGATTGATTTCAAAATGAGCTTTCGTATCCAAAGTTGTAAGTTGACGACTCAACACTTGAGTTGCAGAGCGCAAGCGGTTGCGGGGTCAGCTTGAATGACTGGTTAGAACGCAAACGGGAAAACTTTAATTAATAGTTTGCAAAACAATAATTACAGTTAAACATTATCTTAACAAAAGAAGTTTTTTGGTTTCTGTGTATGAACCCGCTTGTAAACGATAGAAATAGACACCACTCATCAAATATTCTGCGTTCCATTTTTGTGAGTATGTACCGGCAGACAATTCTTTCGACAGAATTGTAGTGACCTCTTTTCCCAATACATCAAAAACTTTCAATAATACAAACGATTTTGATGAAAGACTAAAGGAAATAGTCGTCGCGGGATTAAACGGGTTCGGATAGTTCTGGTTAAGACTGAAATGCGTCTTCAAGTCGCTCGAAAGCCTATCCACTGAGGTGATCATCTCCGACAAGGCGCGTCTCCAGACGCCGATAGAAGTCCCGGCAAAAAGATTCGTGCCTCCTGCCCCATTGGGGGAGAAGGCAAGAGCACGGACATAAGTGCTTGTCAAGCCGGTACTCGCTGAAGTCCAGCTTGTGCCGTAGTTGGTTGATAGAAAGACACCGTGGCTAGTTCCAGCAAAGAGATTCGTACCGGACACGGCAAGACCATTGACATAAGGGTCCGTCAAGCCGTTATTGACCGCAGTCCAGCTTGTACCGTTGTTGGTGGAATGAAAAGCTCCGCCGCCCCAAGTCCCAGAAAAGAGATTCGTGCTCGACACGGCAAGCGAAAAGACAATTTTGTACGTCAATCCGGTATTGACCTCAGCCCAGCTTGTGCCGTTGTTGGTGGAAAGATAAACGCCGCCGCCATCAGTCCCGGCAAAGAGATTCGTGCCAGAGACAGAAAGAGTACGCACAGAACCCAAATCCGATCCGGTAGCTGTCCAGCTTGTACCGTTGTTAGTGGAAAGAAAGACGCCACTGCGCTCAGTCCCGGCAAAGAGATTCGTGCCAGAGACGGCAAGCGTCATCACAAGAAGTTTCGTCAAGCCGGAATTGACCGCAGTCCAGCTTGTTCCGTTGTTGGTGGAAAGAAAAATGCCGCTATCAGTCCCGGCAAAGAGATTCGTGCCGCTGAAAATAAGCGCTTGCACAGTATAATATTGAGAACTAGTACCAATTTTTGCAAGACCATTGTTCACTGTAGTCCAGCTTGTGCCGTTGTTGGTGGAAAGATAAACGCCGCAGCCAACAGTCCCGGCAAAGAGATTCGTGCCAGAGACGGCAAATGATGAAACCCAAACGCTATCAAGCGTCGTCTTGATCCATTGGGAATTTAATGGATTCGTACTAGTAAATAGACAAAACACTAAAAAAAGAAACCAAAAAACTTTTTTCATCTGTCCCTCCATTTATTTAATTGTGAAATGCAATTACACCCAATAGGTGGAATCGCACAATGATTTTTTTTGCGTTCTAACGGACTGGAACTAAGCCGCGTGGTAACGTTCCAGCGCGGTGGATTGTGTTTTTAATTTGCTGATAACCATTTCTATCGTAAGTTGTCATTTGAAAACTCAACACTAAAAACTCAGGCGCGTCGCGGTTACCACGTCGGCTTGAGTGACTGGTTAGGCCGCCTACTTAGTTAACTTATTTTATTAACCGAGAAATAACAATTTTAAATCCAGCTAAAATTGTCATCGGTGATTTATCATCAGGAGCATTGTCGTGTACATTATGGGATTCGCTGAGGATCAATCTAATCGGAAGATAGCCATCACGAGGTATGGTTGTATAACAAGAAAATATATCGCCCTGTGGAGAAAAGCCAAATTGTTTACCATCATATCCAACTAACGTAGGACCGGGGGTCGGTAATCCAGCTTCTTGCTTCCAATAATCACCCGCCCTAAGCCAAATCATGTAATAATAGGTCCCTTTGTTTGCTCGAAAAGAACCGAGAGCTTTCACTTTACATATTCCAGTAAAAGGTAACTTTACATCCTTTAATAGAATATTGTCATCTTTGTTCATTGTTATATCTTCAAGGGTTGTGAGAGTAACGGAGTCAGTTGTTTCCTTAATATCAATTTTGCCTGGTTGAGAAATGGCAAATTGTGTTACCAATAATATAATTATGGAAACAACAATATTTGTAGTTTTATAACGAAGCATATTATCCTCCTTTAAAGATAGTGATTAATAAGAGCGGCCTAACGGACTGGAGCTAAGTTGCGTGCAAACGTTCCAGCGCGCCGGTTGTATTTTTAAATTAAAAATGAGTTCGCGTATCGTAAGTTGTCATTTTAGAACTCAACACTTTCGCCAAAGAGCGACGGCGGTTTGCACGTCAACTTGAGCGACTGGTTAGCCCGCTACACTATTTTTTCTTGCGCTACACTGCTGGCGGTTGGCGTAAGCCACGTTTAATTGAACAACAACTTTTGAAGGTTAAAGAACTGTTTATTTGCTTTTTTGATTTTACAACAAACCTTAAATTGAACTGCAAAACTTGAGCAACATTTTATTTTGCCGCCAGCAGAGCGGGCTAACGGACTGGAACTAACCTGCGTTGCAACGTTCCAGCGCGCGGGATAATGTTTTTAAATTGCTGATAACTATCGCTATCGTATGTTGTGTGTTCATTTCTCAACACTCGTAAACTCGGAGCGCAAGCGGTTGCAACGTCAGGTTGAGTGACTGGTTAGGTTGCACATAATTAAACAGTAAAATGTTGAGTAAAGAAATGTATAAACTCTTGATTTGCATACATTATGTCATCAGCGATTTTATTTAATCCATTTATATCGACGTCCACAGGGTCCCATTTTACTGGCATTTCGTTGCCGCCTTTTGATATCTTAAGTCTATGAATCGATTCTGCATCAGAAACAAATAAAATTGAATGCATTATATCATTTCGCGCTTTTATTGATTTCCGCAACTTGTCTAGCGCCAAACTAAAAGGTTTCAACAATTGTTCATCTTTAACTTTATAAGCAAATACGGATTCTAACATCGCAAGAATTTTACCGATACTTTCACCTGCAAGCATAGACTGAATTACTCCAATTTCAATTTTAGCCATCATTGAAAACGATAACATTACGTTAAGTTCAACATTGCTCATTGCTTCCACAATTCTACCAAGCGCTTCTAATTGCGCTTTTCTATTTGGGGTCATAATTACAAATTGCATATTGGTTTTATTGATAATGGTAGAATGTTGTGCAACCTAACGGACTGGAGCTAAGTTGCGTGGTAACGTTTTATCGCGGCCACGAAATACATTTTGTGAATTGCTGATTTCTTCCGCTATCGTGTGTTGTGTTCTCATTTTACAACATTCGACTGAAAACCAACGCCGCGGTTACCACGTCAACTTGAGCGACTGGTTAGGCAACAGAATATTGTTTAATTATTTTAAACACCTCTACCGATAATAGAGCACACCATAATATTAGAACAATAGCTATCGCATTCTTTTGTCCATTCGATAAATTTAGATACTCTTGTTTATCAGTTAAATGTTCATAAGCTACTGCTTTAGGATAGAGAAGAGCATATTTCATTCTCCATTCACTTGTAATCCGTTTTGCATAAAAGACACCTTTATAAGGAAATATCCAGTAATAATCTTGGCTGAGGACATCTAGAACCTGGATTACTAAGTTGTAAGAACATTCTTTATCAATATTGATTTCAAAATAGAATTGCTCGTCGGTGTATTGGCGTTCAATATTTTGATGATACTTTTGAAATTTCTTAATCTGTTCAGGTTCGTCACCCTTAGTGAAATTCACAACTACTTTTTGGTAATAACCCATAACATTTTGAGGATACGTTCCAGCACTACTTCCATTTACCGGTAGATCAATTCGAAATGAATTTAATCCTATTCTCTCTTCGATTAGCTGGTTGTAAAACATAAAAAACAACAGTGGCAATCCAACAAGTGATATCATTCCACTGGAATAGAATATTTTTTTATGTTTATTCAAGTAGGATATTTTTTTCTGTTGCCTAACGGACTGGAGCTAACCTGCGTGGTAACGTTCCAGCGCGATGGATTCTGTTTTTAAATTGCTGATTACTATTTCTATCGTAAGTTGTCACTTGAGAACTCAACACTCAAAACTCAAAGCGCGTCGCGGTTACCACGTCAGGTTGAGCGACTGGTTAGGCGCCTTGCCTAATTTTAGCAATACAAAAACGATATAATGTATCTTTATGAAAATACCATCTTTCAGCCACATCGGAAGCAGGAACATTCGGACCAATACAGTCTTTCCCCATCCTCATTTTAACGACGCTGCCATCATTTTTTAAAAATTCTATTACAAATTCTGGGTTCACTTTCCCCTCCCTTCTACTTGAGAGAGTATTAAGTTCACCAAAAATGAATCTTAGTTCGTTTTTCTCGTCTACTACTGTCCGTTTTAAAGTATCAGGCTGAATTAACGATATTGATTTTACATCGGCTATTTCTAATCCGTTTTTAGATTTAAAATCAGATTTACAGCCACCAAAAATTAAAAAAACAATGCTTAATAATATTTTTGATGAGTTTTTCATGGGCGCCTAACGGACTGGAGCTAAGTTGCGTGGCAACGCTCCAGAGCGTTGGATTAAAAGTTTAAATTAAAAATGCTGTCTCGTAACGTATGTTGTATTTAGATTTCACGACACTAAAAACTTTGAAGCGCAAGCGGTTGCCACGTCAACTTGAGTGACTGGTTAGGCCACACACAACATATTCTATTGCTAACTCATCGGCCGTATTCGACCGAGCCCGGCAGCAGCAGCAAACGCAACCATAAACGCTGGTACTGCTGTTATTATGGGCCAGAGTACCAACGCCAAGGCGAGTGAAGGACGATAGTTTGGAGTTGCCAACAATTCATGAACGTTCGCCGCGACTGCAAGCCCGAAAGATCCCAACGCGGCAGCTAAAGATGCATGTAATGCAATTAAACTGGGCGAACCACGTTGCCGAAAATGTTCGTACACAATGTGAACCATAAATGCAACGACACTGACCAACCACGCGGCCCAACGCGAAATGCTTTGCATCTCACCTAAAGTTGATAAATTGGCGAGCACAGGGAAAGTGACTCCAACGAAGGCGTACCCGACTCCGAACAGTATCATTGCCCTGACCCAACGATTGTTATCTGATACATTCATTTGTGTGGCCTAACGGACTGGAACTAAGCCGCGTGGTAACGTTCCAGCGCGTGGATTGTGTTTTTAAATTGCTGATAACCATTTCTATCGTAAGTTGTCATTTGAAAACTCAACACTCAAAACTCAGAGCGCGTCGCGGTTACCACGTCGGCTTGAGTGACTGGTTAGGCGGCACCACTATTAATTTGTATTTTTCGGTCTAAATATATTTCCGATGGCTAAACTCAATATACCAATTGCCATTGTAAACATGAGACCTACTAACCATTTATTTAAATCGTAAATACGATCAATTTCTTGTCTAACTAAAAGTATATCTGTCTGATTTGTAGCTTTAAGTGCTTGCAATTCCTTCTGAAATAAAATCATATCAATCGCTTTTGTAGGATCAACCAAAATCACTTTTTCGAGAGAAGACAATCTTGAATTTAATTCTACCAACGACTTATGAAGCAATTTGTACTCATCTGAAGACAATGGCTTCTTGTGAGAAACAATTTTTGACGCGCTGTCAATAATCTGTTTGCGAAGATGGGATAATTGATTCTGTAGAGAATCTATAACAACTCTGAGGCCTTCTATTTCATTTGCTTGTCGTGTCACGACACTGGGAAGTTCGTCATATCTCTTTAAACCAAGATCAATCCCAAGATAATTCGACACTGGAATCAGTGTAATTAATACACCTAAAGTAGCTATTGCAACAGATAAAGTAGTGTACAATCTATATAGCTTGGAGGAACGAAGCATTCGTTCGCGTTGAGATTGATTATCCATAATTTTAAGATTGGAAAAGTTTATGCCGCCTAACGGACTGGAGCTAAGCCGCGTTGTAACGTTCCAGCGCGTCGCGATTGTTTTTTAATTTGCTGATAACTATTTCTATCGTAAGTTGTCATTTCATTTCTCAACACTCGCTAATTAAGCGCGAGAGCGGTTACAACGTCGGTTTGAGCGACTGGTTAGCCAGCAAGGATTTCTTTATTTTTTTGTACGAAATTGAGACATCAACACATTGCCAATTGTTTCGAGTACTGGCAGAACTGACAAAATAAATTTTGCGATAAAAACAATTAATGCGAACTGCCAATTTAGTAACAAAATCGATAAACCTACCGCCCAATGAAACCACGCAACCATCCCAACCCAAGTTGGTAACATTTCTTCGTTCGCAGGAATATCCCCTCTTTTTACGGCTTGAATTAACCTTTTATCAAAAGTAGTTATTGACGACGTAATGATATAGATAACTGTTAATGATATTAGTAATGGTGAATCAATTGGCGTTTCAAATATTGTTATCATATTCTGGTTCTTCTTGCTGGCTAACGGACTGGAGCTAACCTGCGTGGTAACGTTTTTACGCGGACGCAATGTCGATTAACTCACCGATTAGTAAAAGTGTCGTATGTTGTGTTTAGAAATTTCAACTTTGAATACAAATATTGCGGCCGCGGTTACCACGTCAGGTTGAGCGACTGGTTAGGCAACCAATAGTTTACTTTCTTTCATAATCATAGATTTGATCATTTGAAAACAACGAATCTTTTTCCAAAAATAAGGGATGGGTATTTCCTTCAAGATATTTATAAAATTCTCTTATTCCTTTTTCATCAATAATTAACATAATATCTTCATTACCATAATATTTCTTATCAGGTTTGTAATAATATTTTTTTCGTTCAACCATATTAATCTTAAAAAACCAAATGCCTTCACAACAACCACTTACAATTATTAATAATGAATCATCTATCGTTCCAACTATTGAAGTTTCACCTAATGGATGACCATATATTATTAATGAATCAGATTTCGTAGCCCTAATTACAACACTGCCATATTCTTTTCCCAAAACAGAAACATATTTTCCATGCTTTAACTGAAAACTAGTCGCTAAAGTTGTAATGAATATAACTGCTATTAAAATAAGAAAATGTTTCATTCTGGTTGCCTAACGGACTGGAGCTAAGTTGCGTGCAAACGTTCCAGCGCGCCGGTTGTATTTTTAAATTAAAAATGTGTTCGCGTATCGTAAGTTTTCATTTGAGAACTCAACACTTCCGACAAAGAGCGGCG
>JBBAAO010000005.1 GCA_041658205.1 Bacteroidota bacterium | reverse complement strand
TTTCTGTTAAATCGTAATCAGCTAATGAAGACTTACGATGAACTGCTAATTTTGCTTTTCCTTTTGATGCGGCCTGCAACGACTGCGGCCTAACGGACTGGAGCTAACCTGCGTGGTAACGTTCCAGTGCGATTTTTGCATCCCGCCGTTTTTTGGCGGGACGCGCTAACGGGAAATGTTTTTAAATTGCTGATAACTATTTCTATCGTATGTTGTCATTTGAGAACACAACACTTAAAACTCAAAGCGCGTCGCGGTTACCACGTCAGGTTGAGCGACTGGTTAGCCAGCCAATAATAACTATTTTACTAACAGTGTTTTGATTGTTTTAACACCATATTGTGTTTGTAACCGTGCAAAATAAATGCCGGATGGTATTTGAGATCCATTCCAGTTAATCTCATTGCTTCCTTCGTGAACATAACCAGAATATATTTCAGTGACATTTTGACCAAGCAAATTAAACAAGTGTAACGTTGCAATTGATGATTTGGGAAGATTAAATCTAAACACTGTGCTTGGATTTGCGGGGTTTGGATAATTTTGTAAAAGTAATAACTCTTTGGGAATGGTTGAACCATCTGATATTTCTTTTACACCAAGGGTCATTAAGTATGCTAAATCCTCGGATGCTTCAAAATCTCTTTTCGTTCGATTACAAAGACCAGTTCGCAATGTATCAATGGTACCATAGCAATAAACCAAATATTTACCACCTTTAGTAAATCCATATCCACAAGCTGCCTCTGATGATGCTGTAAATACAAATACCGATTTACTATTTGTACCTTTCCACGATTTATCGATTGTAAATATTACCTTTAGCAATGGGAAACCGTATTGTGTTTCATTTTTTATTGTATCAACAACTCCCATAAACACAGCAGTTGCATTTTGAAATGCAATATTCGGCGGAGGTGGTGCAATACAAGAACATGCAATCGATTGGTGGATGTAAATGGTAATAAATATTCCAAAGAATAAAATAAGCCGAGTTGATTTAGGATTCATACTATGCCCTTTTTGGCTGGCTAACGGACTGGAGCTAAGCCGCGTTGTAACGTTCCAGCGCGCCGCGATTGTTTTTTAATTTGCTGATAACTGTTTGTATCGTAAGTTGTCATTTGAGAACTCAGCACTCGCAAATTAAGCGCGAGCGCGGTTACAACGTCGGCTTGAGCGACTGGTTAGCCCGCTTGTTATTGTTTAAGACGAATCTCTTTTTGAATTTCCTGTTCAAGTTTTAGCAATACTTTTGTTGACTTAATTTTCAATGCACTTTTCAAATACTTCATAGCACGATTTGGACTGTTTTGAACAGCATAATGGTAATACGCTGCGGAAACATATGCTTCTTGGAAGGTATTGTCTAAACTAATTGCACGACGATAACTATTCAATGCATCAGCGAGTTTCCAAGAAGCAGTACCATTAGAAAGTTGAATCAAATCACCACGAAAACACCACAATGAAGGATCTTGAGAATTTTGTATCAATAATCTTTCCACATTTTGCAAATCTTTTGTAGTCGCAAATCCTTTTTTGCGAACATTAGATTTGATTCTGTCGATTACTATTTTTTCTTTGTTTGGCATTTAGATAGCGGGCTAACGGACTGGAACTAAGCTGCGTTGTGACGTTGTGTCGCGGCCTCGAAAACACTTTTTGTGTTTTCGTTCGCTCTTCCGCTGTCCTATGTTATGTTCTCGTTTTTCAACTTTCGATTAAAACCCAAGCCGCGGTCACAACGTCAGCTTGAGTGACTGGTTAGGTGGCTATTTTGATTGCCGATTGAAAACCGCAACATTTGCAAACTTAGTTTTGCTGATTAATCGCAAACTGTTTTTAGAAACCACACAACTTTAATAAAAACACTTTTGAAATAACAGAAACTGTTTTTGGATATAACTACTTTTGAAAAACAGTTGAACTCTCCCAAGAAAACAGTTTTGATTGATTACGGTGCCGATTACTTAATTCCGTGATTCTTTCTTGTTTGAAAACACTTTCGCATTTAATCTAAACTCAAATGTTACGTTTCTTTTATAGCACGCCACCTAACGGACTGGAGTTAAGCTGCGTTGCAACGTTTTACTGCGGCCACGCGCATTGATTATTAATTTGCCGATAACTTGACGAATCGTATGTTGAGTTTAGATTTCACGACACTTGAGATATTTTTGAAGCCGCAGTTGCAACGTCAGCTTGAACGACTGGTTAGGTGGCATTTACATTTAATTTGTTATCAGTCTTATTGACAAAAACATTTAGTACTGATAAACCACAGCACACCGCGTACAATGTTAAATGTTTTGCATAAAATGAATATTGGAGTGTACAACCACCTTCCGGTGTGCAGAGATATGAGTAATTCTTGAATACTGTAACAGTTAATATTCCGTAAATCATTGTGACAAACGTAAACAAATATATTCCGTAGTTTATATTTATTCTTATTGCCGGAACAAACAATAGTAATGCAAGTAGAATTTCTATTGAGGGAATAATGTATTTGATTAATGAGATGAATGAATTTGGTATAAATGGCATAAAGAAGATTTCCATTGCGTATGAATCATTATCTAATACTTTAATGATTCCTTCGTAAAGCAAGATTGAAGCTATAATCATAAACAGAAAATAGGATACGTGTTTTGCATTCATAATAGCGACTCTGGTATCGTTAGATAACCTATCGTTGTTTCATACAACAATATTAACTGATGATCGTTTATCGATTGTATCTCATACACTTTTTCATCCTTTGCTTTAGGAACAATCCAACTTGACTTGTATTTTCCCGTTACCTGGTCATAAACATCTATTATTGGATCCGCATTTCCATTAGCCCTATTGACCTCAAGAATCAGTAAATAATTTCTAAGCACAATTCCGCTCATATTTGCTAATCCATAGCTATTAGGAGCACGACGAATTCCACCATCCGGAGTTTTCACAAATTCTAAAGGTGGTGATTTATCAACCGTTTCGGCTTGATAGAGAATTCTTCCCGAATCATTGAATGCAAAAAACATTCCTGCTTCACGAGCTATCTTGTAATTAATCCCATTATTTCCTTTAACAAAAAAACCATATCGTTGATAATAAGAGGCAGAATCTTTGAGCTTCACTTCTATATTTTTAACTACTCCGGTTTTGATGTTTACTATATTATAGTCATCAATAAATGAATATATCATTCTATTGGGTCCACCTATTTTTAAGATATACTCGTGTTTTCCTATCCGTAGATTCTCTAATATTTGTTTATCCGATTGGTACGAATACAAAATTGAATCACTATAATTTCGTTCAAAGATAAATGATGTGCGATCTCCGTAATTATCTTCGGAATTATAAATACCATATGCATCCACTTCAAATTGACGTTTGGCATTACCATTATTTGCAAAAGATTTTAGATAAACACCGGTGGAATCTAGTTCATCAATAGATTGATTGGCTCCACTTGGATTAATATCAATACCAATAATATATATTTTACCGTTACAGTAATTGAGAGAATAATAGCGTCTATTGGCTGGTAAATTGGAATATATTTTCTCTAATTTTAAACTTATGGCACTTATATTTCTGTCTGTTTCACGATAATCTTTTTTTTGCAATCCATAATAATACATCAGTCCTGCAAAAAGCATTGCAAGAAGAGTTAATGCTAATAGTGTTTTATTTTCATTATATGTTTTCAAGAAATGAATCCTTTTTGTCCATATCTCACATTTGAATTGAACTAATTGGACCGAAAAGTAGCACAATAAAATGCCACCTAACGGACTGGAGCTAAGCTGCGTTGCAACGTTTTATCGCGGCCTCGCAATGAATTTTGTGAATTGCTGATAACTTGTGCTGTCGTATGTTGTATCTTGATTTTTCAACATCAAATACAAAAAACGCTGCCGCGGTTGCAACGTCCGCTTGAGCGACTGGTTAGGCGGCTGATATTATATTTGTAGTTTGCCGAGTTTTGAAAACTTTTTTTTAAGCTGTGCGTTCGCAAACTACATACGATTGAGTTTTTGAGCCAACGGCGTGCGTAGCCAATTTTAAACTCGTAAAAACTTGAACCGTGTACCATTTTTCTTGATAAACTTGTTTGACTCCGCAAAATCTTCAATTGACGCACAAACACTGACTTACCAATTTACTTTTCGCCGTTGGCGACAGCCGCCTAACGGACTGGAGCTAAGCTGCGTTGCAACGTTTTATCGCGGCCTCGAAAACGATTTTGTGAATTGCTGATTTCTTGAACTGCCGTATGTTATGTTGTAATTTTTCAACTTTGAAGACAAAAATTGCAGCCGCGGTTGCAACGTCCGCTTGAGCGACTGGTTAGCCAGCTTGCGATAGTTTTTAGATTAAATATTTAAGTTGCCTGTTGTGAATCTTTGTTCTCAAAAAATTTGCTGCATTGTTCACATCGACCATTTTCGTCAAGTAACATGACAGGAAACATTTCTTCAAAGCGGTATTTCGCTATGTATCGATCGTACTCTGGTTTCCTTCCGTAGTGTCTACAAGTGGAACATTGAACTATCCACTTTCGACACCGAGGATCGGTTAGAAACCATTCAAGTGTTCTTGTTTCTGTGCGCATATAGTTTCAAGCTAACTAACGGACTGGAGCTAAGCTGCGTTGCAACGTTCCAGAGTGTGGAAATTGTTTTTTAATTTTAAAATGCTATTTCGTAACGTAAGTTGTATTTAGAAATCTCAACACTCAAAACTTTTGCGCGTCGGCGGTTGCAACGTCTGCTTGAGCGACTGGTTAGGCGGGTTGCATTTCTTTCAAATAGATGAGAAATAATTTTTATTTGATAGTTTAACTATTGCGCCAATATCGGAATATATTTTTAATCGATTTCCATCTGATTCTGGAGCAAATGATTTCAATATTTCTTCTGCTGAACCTACCAATAAATCTGTAAAAAGAAACGAATAAGCCAATGATTGTTTTATCGATTCATCTTCTGGGGTAAATTTTGTTTGCGAACCATTGCTGGTCTTTAAATAGTGAGCTTTGGTAAATGGCGTCGGATGTGCAAACACTGAGGTATATCTATAAAGATGATAGTACTTCAACCTTAAGGCAGGATCCATTCGACTCGCAAATGCTGGAGCAGACTTGAATTTGTAAGTGCCAGTCTCAACAGCTTCCACTAAATATGAATATTTTTCAGCAAAATGGTCCAAAGGTTCATTAAATCTCTTTGCAGTTTCAATTGCATTAGAATCATTGCGTCGCTCACCATCTTCACGAATCAGTTTTGTTTCTTTTTGCCAAGCTGAGTAAGGATCACCTTCCAATCGATAAACTCTCTCGAGTTTCTCAGCATCATTTTGTGCACCAAGAATCCATCGAAGATTGAAAAGCAATTCTTGAATTGGACGTGTAATAAGAATTGCTTCGGGAACAAAATTATTATCCAATAATATTGACGCCGCCTGTAAACTAGAAGAAGCCATTGAAAGCGATTGCATAGCAAATACTTCAACAGCCTGGTCTTTTTCGTGGAATTGGATTCCCTCAAATGCACTTGCGTATTCTTCTACTTTCGTAGCTAAATCCGAACAATACTTTGAATACTCTGAGTTCATGTTTACAATTCTTTCAACCCGCCTAACGGACTGGAGCTAAGTTGCGTGGTAACTTGTCCGCCGTCTTTTTGGCGGACGTTTTTACGCGAACGCGACCTTGATTAATTTGCCGATAACTGTTTGAATCGTATGTTGTGCTTAAATATTTCAACTTCGAATACAAAAATCGCGTTCGCGGTTACCACGTCAACTTGAGCGACTGGTTAGCCCGCAGAAAGACTTTTAGAAAGCCCCTCTTTCCACTTCTTCCCTTCTATTATTTCCAAATAATTATCCTGAATAATTGTTGATATCCATTTCACTTGAGCATCAACAGGAACAAATGGCATTAATTTGAAACCTTGCATCGCAACAATCTCAGTTAAAGTTAAGCTATCAGATACTGTCGTTAATAATTTTCTTATTTCAGTAGTAATTTCCAGATCAAATCTGTCTAAATACGTACAGATCAATTTTCGATTAATTTTTATGTTAGAAAATATAATGCAAGGTTCACGATCATAAATAGATACTTGATTATCGTACCCATAGGTTCGTAGGAAGTCAAATTCCTTTATTACGGCAACTAAAAATATTTCTTTGTCTGATAATTCCATGCCATTTTCTGCGGGCTAACGGACTGGAGCTAAGTTGCGTGGTAACGTTTTATCGCGGCCACGAAATACATTTTGTGAATTGCTGATTTCTTCCGCAATCGTATGTTGTGTTCTCGTTTTTCAACATTCGACTTAAAAACCAACGCCGCGGTTACCACGTCAACTTGAGCGACTCGTTAGGCAACACGCGAGCTTGTTGAACAATTGCCAACAATTATAACTGAACTTTCTTCTTTAAGCGACTGCTTATTTTGAACAACTTTTTCTGACTTCAACCCCAATTGTTGGCAATTGAAAGACGTCTGAATGTTGGTGGTGTATTTTTGTTTTATGCTTTTTGGGAATTACACCACTTTTGCTTCGTGTTGCCTAACGGACTGGAGCTAAGTTGCGTGGTAACGTTTTTACGCGAACGCGACCTTGATTAATTTGCTGATAATTGTTTGAATCGTATGTTGTGCTTAAATATTTCAACTTTGAATACAAAATTCGCGTTCGCGGTTACCACGTCAACTTGAGCGACTGGTTAGGCGTTTCACGGATTCATTGCTTAAGTAAGCTATTAATGGTGTTGGTTATATATTCAGCATTCATGGCTGAATATCCAATTCTATCAAAGACAACAACACCATTTTTATTAATTATAATATTTCTTGGAAAACGGTCGTCAAGTATTTTATGAATACTATCTGTGGTCAATGTGTGTTCATACTTAAATACATTTCCAGTCAAATACTTTTTCAAATCTGACTCAGTGTTCCTTGCAATAGCAATAAAACGAATACCTTTTCTTTTGTATTTAGAAACAATTTCGTTCAACTCAGGTATTTCCTCCTTACAAGGTAAACATGAAGTAAACCACCAATTCAAAACAACAATTTGACCTTTTAATGAATTTAATTTGAACGGTTTGCCGGATAATGGCTTCAACTGTAAATTGGGCAATTCTTTATCGACAAAATAGATCGGTTGTTCATTTTTAATAGAATCGGCAGGCGTATTCTGCGTATAAGTATATTGAATAAGTAGTAGAGTTATAATTATTATTGGTTTCATTTTTCGTATTCTACTATTTTGAAACGCCTAACGGACTGGAGCTAACCTGCGTGGTAACGTTTTTACGCGGACGCAATGTCGATTAACTCGCTGACTACTAAAAGTATCGTATGTTGTGTTTAGAATTTTCAACTTTGAATACAAAAATTGCGGCCGCGGTTACCACGTCAGGTTGAGCGACTGGTTAGGCGGCATAATTAGGTCTTGAAGTCAACGCTATAACCATTTGGCATAACTATATATTTATCATCCAAAGATTTGTATATATCTCTAAAAATACGTGCTGCTTTTAGTGTGTTTTCTAAATCGATTTCAGTATTAAAAAGTGGATATGTTTTTAAACCAGGATATTCAAACTTATTGCTGCTGGTAGTGACAATAAAACTTGTTTTAACTATTCCAGTATAGTTTAATATACCTTCGATTTCTTTATTCCAAATCGCAACGCTGTGAGTCATAAATTCATCAGGTGATAATTTGAATTTATAATCCTCACTAAAAAATATAACGCTAAAGAATCCTGATTTGAAGTATACCCTGTGTTCAACATTCTTAATCCATATTTCTTTTCTACTTTTATTAGTAATTTCAATTTTCACCAAATTAAATTGAATTTTTGTGGAATTGGTTGCCATTGAACTTTTATGATTAAATGTTATAACTTCCTGCAAACCTTGCCTATGATCATAAAATTGCCACAATAGTGATATTATTGCTACAACCAGCGCAAATAAAGAAATATAATCTGATGTCATCATATAAAGCCGCCTAACGGACTGGAGCTAAGTTGCGTGGTAACTTGTCCGCCGTCTTTTTGGCGGACGTTATTACGCGAACGCGACCTTCATTAATTTGCTGATAACTTTTTGAATCGTATGTTGTGCTTAGATATTTCAACTTTGAATACAAAAATCGCGTTCGCGGTTACCACGTCAACTTGAGCGACTGGTTAGGGCGCAAGAGATTTTACATTGGCAGAATATTAACATACAACGTATCTTGTTCATATTGAGTCTTAAATGGAACTTTAATTATCTTCGGCAATAAATTATTTTTATACGCTTCAGATTTGTAGGTAATAATAGTATTGATCGTTGTTGGATATTGCTGTGGTGGAAATATGTTTGTTTTAATTTTGACACTGCACCAGTTAGGAACTAATGATGAATCAAAATTGCATATTAAAGTATCTCTTGTCCCATAATTCCATATTGCGAAGTGTACGGTAGTGTCAATTAATAAATTGTAATTCTTAAATACTTCAATTGTGTCTGGAAACAAAAAATGAAATGGCTTGTGAATAATATAAAATGTATCAATAGGGTTTTTGGATGAAATGCTAAAATCTTCACTATAGCTTGTTTCACCAAAGTATTGATTTGGCAAAGCAACGATTTTATATTTACCTGCTGAGACATTTAAAAAATTACATTCACCGTTTGGTTTCGTAGATAACACCTGAACTGTATCAAATGTAGTATCGCGATATTTAATCAATTTAAGGGTAACCGGCCATATTGTTATGCTTATTGGATTCAACAGCACAATTGCTTTTACTGAACCACTTGTATTATCAATATTCTGATCAATTGGCGAGCTTGAATCCTTTTTGCAAGAGGATAAAATTATTAGTAGTGAAAATAAAATTACAATTAACATTTTGTAAATGGTCATAACTTCCTTCCTTGCCCCCTAACGGACTGGAGCTAAGTTGCGTGGTAACGTTTTATCGCGGCCACGAAAATACTGCTGTGAATTACTGATAACTTCCTGAATCCTAAGTTGTATTTTCATTTTTCAACTTTCGATTGTAAAACCGCCGCCGCGGTTACCACGTCAACTTGAGCGACTGGTTAGGTTGCAGGCAAACTTATATATTGACACTGTGTTGAATATGATATTCTACTCCTATTTTAATCAATTCGATCAATTCGGAGTCCATATATTCGTATTCGTCAGGAATATCTAAATTTTCAATAGGTGGTAATTGTAAATGATTATGTTTTCCCAGAATCCAAGATTTATAATTTCCTTCCATAACAAGAATTAGATCAGCCCACAAAATATCATTATCAGATATCTTATGATTACTTTTACTACTCATACCAGCTGATCTAACACTAATGCGTGAATCATTTCGATAAAGTTTTTCAGCTGTGGGACTTCGCCACTTGTTACGACCACAAACAAATAGAATTTTAGGTTTCACAAAATCAATTTGAGTTGAATGTTAATTAAAATCATCTTTTCATTAATATCGAATTACTTTCTTCCTGCAACCTAACGGACTGGAACTAAGCCGCGTGGTAACGTTCCAGCGCGATGATTGTGTTTTTAAATTAAAACTGATATCTCGTATCGTGTGTTGTCTTTAGATTTCCCAACAATTCCAGTTTAAGCGCGTCGCGGTTACCACGTCGGCTTGAGTGACTGGTTAGAACACACGCGGTTGACGTACTTGATTTTATCACTATTTAGTACTAATTTGTATTAACAATTAACCGGAATAACACCATGCCAATTATTAAATCAATATCGAGTATGCGAAACCGCACTCGTGAAATATCCACCCTTGCCCGTGAAAAGGACGAACCCATTTACCTTACCAAGAATGGCGAGGGTGACATGGTCATCATGACTATCGATCACTACGAAAGACTGAAAGCACAATCCGAGCTTTTCGAACAGTTGGGCGTTGCACAATCTCAGTCTGCCGCCGGTAAAAAGGGAATTACTCATTCCCAAATGATTGCTTCATTGCGACGTCGAGCCCATGTCTAAACAGTTTGTTATACGCTATCTTCCTATTGCTCAAGAAGATCTTAACAATATCTTCGATTGGATTGCCAAAGATAGTCCTGCTCGAGCATTGGCGTTTATTGATAAAATTGATAAACGAATCGGTGCACTATCTCAAGCATCTCACCTAGGTAGGGTCCCACGACATCCCAAACTGAGAGAATATGGATACCGAGTATTGATTCTCGACTCTTACCTTGTTTTCTATGTAATACACGATAAAGTCATTCAAATCCATCGGGTAATTCACGCCTCGAGAAACCTCGATCATTTAATTTAATCCCAAGGTATTTTTACAATATCATCTATACTTGTTCGTGTGTTCTAACGGACTGGAACTAAACTGCGTGCAAACGTTCCAGCGCGCTGGATTGTGTTTTTAAATTGCTGATAACTATCGTTGTCATAAGTTGTAATTTGAGAACTCAACACTTAAAACTCAAAGCGCGTCGAGGTTTGCACGTCATGTTTGAGTGACTGGTTAGCCCGCTAAAACTATTTTTTTGAAACGCTACACTGCTGGCGGCTGGCGTAAGCCATGTTGAATTGCACAACAACTTTTGAATGTTAATGAACTGTTTATTTGTTTTTTTTGATTTTACAACAAATCTCAAATTGAACTACAAAACTTGAGCAACATTTTATTTTTGCCGCCAGCAGAGCGGGCTAACGGACTGGAACTAAACTGCGTGCAAACGTTCCAGCGCGCCGGATTGTGTTTTTAATTTGCTGATAACTATCGCTGTCATAAGTTGTCATTTGAGAACCCAACACTTAAAACTCAAAGCGCGTCGCGGTTTGCACGTCATGTTTGAGTAACTGGTTAGCCCGCTAAAACTATTTTTTGAAACGATACACTGCTGGCGGCTGGCATAAGCCACGTTGAATTGCACAACAACTTTTGAATGTTAAAGATCTGTTTATTTGTTTTTTTTGATTTTACAACAAATCTCAAATTGAACTACACACCTTGAGCAACACTTTATTTTGCCGCCAGCAGAGCGGGCTAACGGACTGGAGCTAAGTTGCGTGTAAACGTTCCAGCGCGTTGAATAAAGATTTTAGATAAATTTTGTTGAGTTACTTTAGACATTTTTTAGTAACGATTCAATGACGTGTTTGTGTACACCCTCGAATTGTCCATTCTGGAACTAAGCTGTATATTCATTAGTCGATCCAACACACAAAATTTAGGCGCGTAGGCGGTTTACACGTCAACTTGAGCGACTGGTTAGGTAGCACAATGAGTTTTAGTGATTGTTTCTTTTGTTTTTACAAATGAATTTTGCATCTGAGCAACTATGCCGATGATTTTAGGTTTTTCAACTGCTGAGCAAGTAAAGATTCTGAATTGGAACAAACTTGAAAACTAAAATCTGGTTTTTTCTTAGTGATGACTTTTAACTTGAACTGTTTTGAAGCTAATTCGGCATTGTTGCGATGCTTCTTCCTTGCTTTTTCGTGGCGTTGAGTTGTTTTGCAACTGAACGCCGCGCCCGCAAAACTTGTTCGCTAATTTTGAGAACTTGCTAAAACCTAAAATTGAAAAGTAAAACTCAAAGAACAAATACAACTGATTAAACTGCTACCTAACGGACTGGAACTAAACTGCGTGCAAACGTTCCAGCGCGCCGGGTTGTAATTTTAAATTGCTGATAACTATCGCTGTCGTAAGTTGTGATTTGAGAACACAACACTTAAAACTCAGAGCGCGTCGCGGTTTGCACGTCATGTTTGAGTGACTGGTTAGCCTGCTAAAACTATTTGTTTGAAACGCTACACTGCTGGCGGCTGGCGTAAGCCACGTTTAATTGAACAACAACTTTTGAATGTTAAAGAACTGTTTATTTGTTTTTTTGATTTTACAACAAAACTCAAATTGAACTACACAACTTGAGCAACATTTTATTTTGCCGCCAGCAGAGCGGGCTAACGGACTGGAGCTAAGTTGCGTGGTAACGTTTTATCGCGGCCACGAAATGAATTTTGTGAATTGCTGATTACTTCCGCAATCGTAAGTTGTGTTCTCGTTTTTCAACTTTCGACTGAAAAACCCAAGCCGCGGTTACCACGTCAACTTGAGCGACTCGTTAGGCAACACGCGAGTTTGTTGAACAATTGCCAACAATTATAACTGAACTTTTTTCTTTATGTGACTGCTCGTTTTGAACAACTTTTTCTTCGACAACAAAGATTGTTGGCAATTGAACGATTTCTGGATGTTGTTGGTGTAATTTCGTTTTATGCTCTTTTTGAATTACACCACTATTGCTTCGTGTTGCCTAACGGACTGGAGCTAAGTTGCGTGGTAACGTTTTTACGCGAACGCGACCTTGATTAATTTGCTGATAACTGTTTGAATCGTATGTTGTACTTAAATATTTCAACTTTGAATACAAAATTCGCGTTCGCGGTTACCACGTCAACTTGAGCGACTGGTTAGGCAACAAGGACATTAATATGGAATAACAACAATTTGTTCTGGTAAATTATAATGAACACCTTCAATAACAGCATGCGTATCATTTTCGGTAACACAACTATTACACCCAGTCGATGTATTTGATGAATTTCTGTAAATAGTTTCACTTGGAGCAGGTAAACCAAAAAAAGCTGAAGTAATTGTTGGTTTGTCGACTGCAAACACACGATACGCTAAAGAATCTACTTTCCAAGAGGTTCTTAAGTTTAGAGCAAATTTACCAGTCGTATCAGTAATACTTTGACTAATGTTACCCCATGAATATAATTTAGTACCAGTAAATTCAATAATAGAATCTCTATTGTTGACGGAAAATTTGCCGACCAATATTACTTGAAAGTTTTGTTTTGGTAAATTGCCGAGTCGTTGGATATGTCCAGAACCCACAAATTTTGAATAGGGAATCGTTGGTGATAAGCTCACTACAAATTGAGCAACCATTATTACAGTTATAATTTTGATTGCAGTATTTCGTTTTAGCACGATGGTGTTCCCTTGTTGCCTAACGGACTGGAACTAAACTGCGTGCAAACGTTCCAGCGCGTTGGATAATGTTTTTAAATTGCTGATAACAGTTCGTATCGTAAGTTGTGGATTGAGGACACAACACTCAAAACTTAAAGCGCGTCGCGGTTTGCACGTCATGTTTGAGTGACTGGTTAGCCCGCAACACTATTTTTTGAAACGCAACACTGCTGGCGGCTGGCGTAAGCCACGTTGAATTGCACAACAACTTTTGAATGTTAAAGAACTGTTTATTTGCTTTTTTGATTTTACAACAGAACTCAAATTGAACTACACAACTTGAGCAACATTTTATTTTGCCGCCAGCAGAGCGGGCTAACGGACTGGAACTAAACTGCGTGCAAACGTTCCAGCGCGTTGGATAATGTTTTTAAATTGCTGATAACAGTTCGTATCGTAAGTTGTGGATTGAGGACACAACACTCAAAACTTAAAGCGCGTCGCGGTTTGCACGTCATGTTTGAGTGACTGGTTAGCCCGCAACACTATTTTTTGAAACGCAACACTGCTGGCGGCTGGCGTAAGCCACGTTGAATTGCACAACAACTTTTGAATGTTAAAGAACTGTTTATTTGCTTTTTTGATTTTACAACAGAACTCAAATTGAACTACACAACTTGAGCAACATTTTATTTTGCCGCCAGCAGAGCGGGCTAACGGACTGGAGCTAAGTTGCGTGGTAACGCTTTTACGCGAACGCGACCTTGATTAATTTGCTGATAACTGTTTGAATCGTATGTTGTGCTTAAATATTTCAACTTTGAATACAAAATTCGCGTTCGCGGTTACCACGTCAACTTGAGCGACTGGTTAGCCAGCATTAGTATTTATTAAATTGAATTTTATAAAGTATTTGTAAATATTTTTGATATAAAATTTCTTTTATTAATTGGTGTCTTACATCGTCAATTCTGTTAATACCTTGTTCCAATCCAAAATCATTTACCATTATTTTATTCACTTTCTTGCTAATACTATCTCCAAGCGAATTCATGGTTATTTTTATTTGTAAACTGTCAATGTAAGTATAACTATCAATCGAAGTTCCTATATTCGGTCCACCCCATAAGTGATTTCCGTATCTTCGATTTCCTACCATATGGTATTCATCAAAATAATCAGGTACGACGCCATTAATAATTATTTTCTTTCGGTGAAGAAACTCTTTTTCTGTTTGAGGTGGATAACTATCATCATCCATTCCGCCATTCGCAATGTATTCTATATAGGAATCTGATCTTTTTTTGATTGAGTTTTCAGTGGCAAACTCAATACGCATATTGATTTCATTATCAAAACTACCTTTGACGTAACTACCAATAGAAATGCTAAGAATTCGATTATCTCGATGGTATCTTGGCTTTCTTGGTTGGACGCACTTTGGATAAATAACCCTAATACCAAATTCCGAAATATCCATAAAATTCGTGGAATCATTTAAGGTCATTTCTTTAGGAAACTCATCGCCAGATTCGCTATTCTGTTGAGATAACGGAACTAAAAAGGATAGAACAATAAGCAATGAGATCATAAGTCACCTGAAAGATGCATTTGCAATGCTGGCTAACGGACTGGAGCTAAGTTGCGTGGTAACGTTTTATCGCGGCCACGAAATGAATTTTGTGAATTGCTGACTTCTTCCGCAATCGTATGTTGTGTTCTCGTTTTTCAACATTCGACTGAAAACCAA
>JBBAAO010000004.1 GCA_041658205.1 Bacteroidota bacterium | reverse complement strand
TTGGTTTTCAGTCGAATGTTGAAAAACGAGAACACAACATACGATTGCGGAAGAAGTCAGCAATTCACAAAATTCATTTCGTGGCCGCGATAAAACGTTACCACGCAACTTAGCTCCAGTCCGTTAGAACACACGAAATAATTATGGCGTAGTTACACAAGCAATATGAAATATCATTCACAAACTCTTGAAAGGAGTAAGATTTATGAAAAACATATTTCGGGCTTTGATGTTGACGGCTTCTATTCTCAGTAGTGTAAATTTGATGAATGCTCAACCGGTGCAAACTAACTTTGCACCAAATAGTACACCAACACTTGTTTTATCTTCCACTGGAAAAGTATTTTATAATACCGGAACTTTTCCAGATAGCTTCCAGAGATGGAGTTCGCGTCGTATTCAATCTTTATCTCAGAGCGACAGT
The DNA here is from genome assembly GCA_041658205.1 of Bacteroidota bacterium. Classification (NCBI taxonomy): domain Bacteria; kingdom Pseudomonadati; phylum Bacteroidota; species Bacteroidota bacterium. The sequence continues at coordinate 86,198 of JBBAAO010000004.1, read as the reverse complement.
ATCGGGAATCCGCGTCCTTCAATAACAGTTGCGGGTTCTGGCCATAGCGGTTCAGATTCTTATACAATGGGAGGTGTAACATCAAGTCTCATTTATCAGGCAGATGTGCTGTTCACCAATCCCTCAACAGCAGAAGGGATTTACATGCATTTCAGGATGGCTGATACAAACAACTATTATACAGCAAAATATGGCCCGTATTACGGAGGGATATTAGTACTGGCAAAAAATGTTTCTGGGGTTGGTACCAACATACTTCCGCCCTTGTACGGGTTAGCAAGTTCTGCCAACACATGGTACAACTTAGAAGTTCGAGCCATTGGAAGTTCTTTAAAGGTATATTTCAACAATGTTCTTAAACTCTCAGGAACAGATACAAGTATTGTCTCTGGTCTTACAGGGTTAACTTTAGGAATATGTTGCAGTGCAAGTAATTCGTGGTATGTGGACAATATCAAAATATTCAAATCGTACCAAATAACTATAACTAATCTACAACCCGGCCAAAAGGTTGAACTTTATGATTCAACGGGTATTCTCAAAACGTCCGGTACGGTTCTCGCAGGGAAATCAAATGTTAGTATTGATGTTAGTTTATTAAAGTTTCCATTTACCGGCAATTTTAAAGTGTATGACACAAGCGGAACATTTCTTTTATTTACTTCTCAATCTAATTCCAATATATGGGGAGGAGATAATTATAATTTTACACCATCATCTTCATCAGGAAATAAAACCAAAATTGTTTTCTACTCAAAACGTGATGGTAATACTGAAATCTATACAATGAATCCTGATGGTACGAACCAGACGCGCCTCACCAACAATGGCACCGATGATTATTCTCCATCATGGTCGCCGGATGCGAAAAAAATCGTATTCGCATCTGATAGAGATGGAAATGGTGAAATCTATATAATGAACCCTGATGCTACGCAGCAAATACGCCTTACCAATAACAGTGCGAGTGATGGCAGCCCTGTTATTTCACCGGACGGAACAAAAATCGCGTTTACGTCATATAGAGATGGAAATGGTGAAATTTACGTAATGAATATCAATGGAACTAACCCGATCAACCTAACAAACCATCCGAATCCGAATGAAGGTGACCCAAGTTGGTCTCCTGATGGAAAGAAGCTTGCTTTTGCTTCTTGGCGTAATGGTACTGCAGATATTTATGTAATGAACGCTGATGGCTCTAATGTTACTCAATTAACACATGGTATATGGGGCGGCCAAACCTCTTGGTCTCCGGATGGAAGTAAGATTTTGTATAATTACCAACTTTATGTTGCTGTAATGAATTCTGATGGTAGCAATCAAACAAATATTCTCACTCTCGGTTGTTGTCCAGGTCCTTCATTGGGTTCATGGTCACCTGATGGCAGTAAGATAGTTTTTTCTACGGATAGATTAGTTGGCAATTGGGAAATTTATACATGTAATGCAAATGGCTCCAATTTAGTACGGTTAACAACCAGTGACAGTACTGATATAGGAGGTTCTTGGTCGCCATTCCTCTCTAACGGAAACATTTTACTTTCAGTTGACTCTGTTACTTCACGAGTTGGAGATACTGTAAAAGTACCTATTCGCGTTACATTTCCATCAGGAATGAATTACAGTTCTTCAGAAATTACTCTCGGTGGCTACAAAGGCGGTTTGCAGTTTTTGTCTCTGGATACAAATTCAACACTCATTGGTGCTAAAGGATGGTCATATCAGGTAAACGGAAATGATTCGGTAGTTATAACTGCGTCTGCAGGCGCGAATGAAATAAATAATACAGGAATTTTATTTAAAGTTAAATTTAAGGTCTTAAGCGGAGGGTGTAATTTTATTCCACTAAATATAAAGTATGCTGTATTTAATACGGGAACGGACAGCGTTTCAAAAGTAAGCGGTGGTGTTAGCAGAAGAGCCGCTCCAATGTTTGGTGACGTTGATAAGAACGGACAAATCCAAGCAATGGATGCATCAAAAATTCTAAAATATCTTGTAGGCAAAGATTCGCTGGATTGTCAATCACAGTCAAACGCTGATGTAACAAACAACGGATTTATTTCCGGATTAGATGCTACAGGAATTTTGAAATATGTAGTTCGTCTGATTACTTCTTTTCCGGCAGACAGCATAAATATGGGTCCAACATCTGCTCAGGGCATCATCGCAATGAATAGCAGTATTCCAATTCCACTTGGTTCTATTGTTGAAATACCATTAAATCTTTCTGAAGGCAAAAATATATTGTCGTTTGAAGGGAAATTAAAGTTTAATCCCGCTGAATTATCATGGAATAAAATTACTTGGTCTTCCTTACTAAACGATTTTAATATTGAAATAAGTATTGATTCAGCAAATGGTATGTTACGTTTTGCAGGTGCTGGTTCACTACCAGATGGAGCGGCAAGTAAATTCTGCTCCATTTATTTTGTAACAAAGATAAATGGGTCGTCGAAAGTTACGTTGGAAGAACTTCGTTGGAATGAAGAAAATAAAATGGTAAATGTAAGTTCAACTAATGTTGTTACAGCAGTTCAACAAGACATTGAAACTATTCTTACGGAGTATTCATTACAACAAAATTACCCCAACCCATTTAATCCTTCAACAACAATTCGGTACGGTTTGCCAAACCGCAGTAGTGTAAGACTTGTCATAACAAATACACTCGGTCAAGAAGTTGCAGTTCTAACAAATGGGGAAAAAGAAGCCGGTTACCATGAAGTTGAATGGATTGCAAATGTTGCATCAGGAATATATTTCTACAGAATAGACGCAGTCAGCAGTATTGATCTGAATAAGAGATTCACACAATTGAGGAAGATGATATTGTTGAAGTAATATTTAAATATAACTTCCGAAGTCTGAGTCCATTCGTCTCTGGGGTAGGATTTCGGAAGTTTGTTAATTAAATATTCTACCGCGTGTGTTCTAACGAGTCGCTCAACCTGACGTGGTAACCGCGACGCGCTTTGAGTTTTCAAGTGTTGAGTTGTCAAATGAGAACACACGATACACGACAGTATTTTATATTTTAAAAACGGATTCCCGCGCGCTGAAACGTTACCACGCAGGTTAGCTCCAGTCCGTTAGGCAACACACAAACGATATGCTAACAGAATATAAAGATGTTTATCAACTAGAAGGGGAGCCAAAACGGCGATGGTTTTTTGATAATTATTTTGATCTAATTGTGTGGTACAATGAAGAAGGGAACATTATTGGATTTCAGATTTGCTATGATAGGTCAGGAAATCAGCGTGCGTTAACTTGGAAAAGTCCATCACTATACTTCCATATGCGAGTAGACGACGGAGAAAATCGATCTGGCAATTATAAATCAACGCCGATTTTGGTTCCAGACGGCATATTTGAATTTAAGAATATTGCTGAGCGATTCAAAAGTGTTTGTGCAAATGTAGATTCAAATATTACCGAATTGGTGTACAACAAAATTCTGAATTATAAATAGTACCGTGTGTGTTGCCTAACCAGTCGCTCAACCTGACGTGGTAACCGCGACGCGCTCTGAGTTTTGAGTGTTGAGTTGTCAAATGAGAACATACGATACGAAAGCATATTTTAAATTTAATAACATAATCCCACGCGCTGGAACGTTACCACGCAGGTTAGCTCCAGTCCGTTAGCCCGCTCTGCTGGCGACAAAATAAAATGTTGCTCAAGTTTTATAGTTCAATTTGAGATTTGCTGTAAAATCAAAAAAACAAATAAACAGTTCTTTAACATTCAAAAGTTGTTGTGCAATTCAACGTGGCTTACGCCAGCCGCCAGCAATGTAGCGTTTCAAAAAATAGTTTTAGCGGGCTAACCAGTCGCTCAAGTTGACGTGGTAACCGCGAACGCGAATTTTGTATCACGAGTTGAAAATTCTAAACACAACATACAATTCAAACAGTTATCAGCAAATTAATCAAGATCGCGTTCGCGTAAAAATGTTACCACGCAACTTAGCTCCAATCCGTTAGGCGTATGAAAATATTTAGTCAAGACAACTTAATAGCACAGTTTAAAGCGATGCCAATTCAGCGAAACAATTCAAATATTGTCTACGGCTTGGCGTTAGTATATTTCATATCCCTTTACAATTTTATCGGCGAAACAATATGGCAAGTATATTTTGCCTGTATATTTCTACAATTGTTCGGTCTTATCTGGATATTTTTGATAATAAAGTATGATGCATTACCCAAAATTAGACCAATGGTCAATGAAATCTGTGAAAGAAAAAAAGATCCAAAGGAATTCTACTACAGCGCTGTGGTTGGTATTTTCAATTATCTATTAAGTTTCGCGGTTCCAATTATCATACGCCTAACCAGTCGCTCAACCTGACGTGGTAACCGCGACGCGCTTTGAGTTTTCAAGTGTTGAGTTCTCAAATGACAACTTACGATACGCGATATCATTTTAAATTTAAAAACGGATTCCCGCGCGCTGAAACGTTACCACGCAGGTTAGCTCCAGTCCGTTAGGCAACACGAAGCAAAAATGGTGTAATTCCAAAAAAGCATAAAACGAAATTACACAATCAACATTCAGAAATCATTCAATTGCCAACAATATTTGTTGTTGAAGAAAAAGTTGTTCAAAACGAGCAGTCACATAAAGAAGAAAGTTCAGTTCTAATTGTTGGCAATTGTTCAACAAACTCGCGTGTTGCCTAACGAGTCGCTCAAGTTGACGTGGTAACCGCGGCGTTGGTTTTTTAGTCGAAAGTTGAAAAACGAAGACATAACACATGATTGCGGAAGAAATCAGCAATTCACAAAATTCATTTCGTGGCCGCGATAAAACGTTACCACGCAACTTAGCTCCAGTCCGTTATACGGCTTGTTGCCAACGGCGAGAAGCATAAAAAGTAAGTCAGCGTTTGTGCGTCAATTGAAGATTTAACGGAGTCAAACAAGGTTATCAAGAAAAATTGTGCGAGGTTCAGGTTTTAACGAATCAAGAATTGGCTTCGCACGCCGTTGGCAACTTAAAACTCATTTGCAGTCGTCGTTAATGCTTAAAGTTAAAAATCAGTGTTCAAATCTAAATAGTCGGTAAATTAATCAACAGCCGTATAACAAGTCGCTCAAGTTGACGTGGTAACCGCGGCGTTGGTTTTTAAGTCGAATGTTGAAAAACGAGAACACAACATACGACAGCACAAGTAATCAGCAATTTACAAAATTCATTTCGTGGCCGCGATAAAACGTTACCACGCAACTTAGCTCCAGTCCGTTAGGTTGCTCAATAAGTATTGTGATAAATAATGGAAGAAGAACAAACGAAGAATCGAAGGAAGAAGTATTTGCGCTTTCTTGCGGTGTGGGCTATCATTTCAGTTTTCTTTTTTGTTGAATTAGTTTGTGAAGCGTATCCCAATTATCCTAAAAAGACAAGCGAGTGGTTTCTTCTCTTACTTATAGGCCCTCCGGTTTGGATAGCAGGAGAGTATATTTTAGAGAGATTCTTAAGTAAACCGATTGAAAAAGTTTTTAGAAAATTGGGAGAAGAAAGACTAAAAACAATCAACAAAATATTAGCACTCATTATCGCAATACCAATTGCAGTAATGGTTTTGATACTTTTAAGTATTTATGCTTATGAAGTTATACTTAACAAATAAATCGCAACCTAACCAGTCGCTCAAGTTGACGTGGTAACCGCGAACGCGATTTTTGTATTCAAAGTTGAAATATTTAAGCACAACATATGATTCAAACAGTTGTCTGCAAATTAACCGAGCTCGCGTTCGCGTAAAAACGTTACCACGCAACTTAGCTCCAGTCCGTTAGGCAGCAGAAAGAAAATAAAAATGAATACTTACATTCTTCCAATCGTACTTATTATCATAGCTTTTGTTCAATACTCGCGTAACCAAATAATAAATAAGTTCTTTTACACCGATACATTGTCTCCGGAATCTGCAAAACAATTCAAGGATATTGGTGTAACTGACTTACCTATCGTAAAAGTACTGTTGTTTCGAGGAATTCTTAAAGCCGCAGGTAATAATAAATATTATTTGGATCTAGAAAGAAAATATGAAATTGAAAAAGCTAAAGAAAAGTATCTGATAGGGCTAATTATTTTAGCGACAGTATTTCTTATTGTTGCAGTGGCAGTTCTTTATTTTCGATAACTGCTGCCTAACCAGTCGCTCAACCTGACGTGGTAACCGCCACGCGCTTTGAGTTTTGAGTGTTGAGTTGTCAAATGAGAACTTACGATACGAAACATCATTTTAAATTTAATAATATAATCCAACGCACTGGAACGTTACCACGCAGGTTAGCTCCAGTCCGTTAGGCGGCATAATATGAAAGTAGAGCTACAATGAGATCGGGTATAACAGGTCGCATAATCGGCGACTTAATATCAGATAAATTGAAACGGAAATATGGCAACAGGAAAGCAATTCTAATTGAAGGCATCGTTTCGCTTTCAATGGCTTTAATCTTTTTGATTATCTATATCATGTTGTTTCCTACTTTGACTGAACAATCGTTAATAGTAACTGAACTAACAGCATTTGAAGTTAATTTGAAAACATCTGGTCGAAAAACAGATATCTATATTTCTGAACGTGACAGAAAATATTCAATTAATTATGGTCGTTGGCGCGAAAGATATTCTACTAATGAATTATTGAATGCACTACGACAGTCAAAGAAAATATCGATTTGGTTAAAATCAAAAAATGATTCGAATATATTTGGATTACGAACTGAGAATGTAGAAATACCACCAAGCGTTGGTCTTAATTTATACATGACTAACAGAGCATCCCTACTTTGGCTGATAATATTTTTTGGTGTTGCAGGAATTGGAACTTTAATTTACGGACGGTTTATTAAAACTAATGTTGATGCCGCCTAACCAGTCGCTCAACCTGACGTGGTAACCGCGACGCGCTTTGAGTTTTAAGTGTTGGGTTCTCAAATGACAACTTATGACAGCGATAGTTATCAGCAAATTAAAAACACAATCCGGCGCGCTGGAACGTTTGCACGCAGTTTAGTTCCAGTCCGTTAGAACGCACGAAATTGATGTTGTGCTATTACTCTAAAGGTAATATGAATTATTCTCAAATTGTTTTTTTCTTAGTGGTTTGTGTCTGTTCCTATGGTCAGATAAAGGACAAGACTTGCAACTGTCCGAATAGTACTTCTTTGCCAGACACTACTTTTTATTTTTCAAACGGTAAAGCAATTGGTCTTTGTGGTTATAAAGAAGTTGATAATGGGAGTAAAAAAGTTTCGTTTTATGAATATCATTTATTTGTTTGTGGTCAAGATTCTACAATTGCGAGCGGGGGATGGTTTTTACAAAACAGCAGATTGCGAAAAGTAAAGGACACTTTATTCCTTGAGGATTGTCCATCTCTGCCTATAGGAGATAATTTCAAACCAGAAGAGGTACCTTGGACAATTGAGAAAATGTATTTTATTAAAGGATACATAAGAGTTGAGGAAGAGATTAACAGAGGAATTAGAAAATACAATGAACGAGAAATTCAAACGGTAATTAAGGAATACGAAAATATTAAACCAAGCGATTCAAACCTTGACGATAATACAATGGTATTAGTTGATAAACTTTTCATCGCAACAATTTCAGGCAGCAAAAAGGCGAGGGCATATTTTATAGATATTCCTAAAAAGTTTGCGGGTCTTGATGCATTTGGCGGCGAGTATTATCATGACTTGGTGTCTAAATTATCAGAATGGGGCGAAAAATAATCTACAATCGGTCAATGCACATTTTACGTCGTGCGTTCTAACCAGTCGCTCAACCTGACGTGGTAACCGCGACGCGCTTTGAGTTTTAAGTGTTGTGTTTTCAAAAGACAACTTACGATACGCGACATCATTTTAAATTTAATAACAGGATCCATCGCGCTGGAACGTTACCACGCAGGTTAGCTCCAGTCCGTTAGGCGGTTCTAATAAAGAGTATACATTTGCAAATATTACACAAAACATATTTCAATTATTACATACTTTTTCGTTTTCTGAAATTGAATGTATTTCCAGAAATATCAGCTGCTGGATTGTTGATGGCAACAATAATGTTTTATGTTCTAAGTTTATTAACCATAATACCTACAATGTTAAAATTGCCTGTGATATTTGATATACCAATAGAAATAGTAACCATAATAGTATTAATAGGATTTGGATATGGATATTATGCTTTGCTTGGGGGTGGAAAACTTGTAAGCATTCAAAGAAAGTACCAAGAGACTCCCAGAGAATTAAAAATCCAAAAGTCAGTTGAGGCAATTTTAATATCTATTTTTGGCATTGTTGCTATTGTGGCGTCTTTAGCATACTGGGGAAGAAATATTTAAAACGAACCGCCTAACCAGTCGCTCAACCTGACGTGGTAACCGCGGCCGCAATTTTTGTATTCAATGTTCAGATTTCAAAACACAACATACGACACATTTAGTAATCAGCGAGTTAATCAACATTGCGTCCGCGTAAAAACGTTACCACGCAGGTTAGCTCCAGTCCGTTAGGCGGTTCGAAATAGCTTTTTATAATCATAGGACCAAAATGAAAACATCAAAAAAAAGGAAGCAAACGCTGAAAAGGGAATCCATTTAGAGGGTAATCCCAAAGTGTTAGCAGATGAATTGAAAATAGAATGGGTGAAAATTAAAATAGAAGAATATAAAACCTTACGAGCTGAGGTCTTAAATTCAGGGAATAATTCTATATCAATTTTGCGTTACGGTCTAATAGCGATTAGTGGATTAATTTATTTTGGTCTAACAAATATAGATAATGTCTTAACTTCAAATCTTATATTTCTGTTATTTTGTCCAGTCATTTGCTATTTAATATTAATGATTTGGGTTGGTGAAATTGCACGACGATTTCGTGCTAGTAGTTATATCCACGATTATATTGAAAAGGAGGTCAATAAATGTTTCGAAGATTTGGGTCCGGTGCTTCATTGGGAAAAATGGTTAAGGGGTGAAAATGAGAAAGATCATCGTAAGAGACTGTTTAAATGGCATCGTGCTGCCACAGTTTCTCTTTTCTTTATAACCGCAGGTTGTTCAGCATTTACAGGTATTTACAAAAATCAGAATGTCTTTACCCAGTTACAATTTGATTTAATCTTTTATTCTGAAGCAATATTTATCGTTGGTGTTGCTCTTTTTGTATTGTCAGTCTATAAGAAATTAAATCTTTGGTAAAAGAACCGCCTAACCAGTCGCTCAAGTTGACGTGCAAACCGCCGTCGCTCTTTAACGGAAGTGTTGAGTTCTAAAATGACAACTTACGATACGCGAGTTCATTTTTAATTTAAAAACACAGCCGGCGCGCTGGAACGTTTGCACGCAACTTAGCTCCAGTCCGTTAGGCAACGCGAAGCTAGAGTGGCGTAATTCTCAAAGAGCAGAAAAAGAAATTACGCCGACAAGAATTTGAAATTAATTCAATTGCCAACAATTGGTGTCGTAATCCGACGTAGTTGTTCAAATTAAGCAGACAATTAAGGAAGAAAGTTCAGATGTAATTGTTGGCAATTGTTCACCAAACTTGCGCGTTGCCTAACAAGTCGCTCAAGTTGACGTTGCAACCGCGGCTTGGGTTTTTAGTCGTAAGTTGAAAAACGAGAACACAACATACGACAGCGAGAGTTATCAAAAAATCACAAAAGTGTTTTTCAAGGCCGCGATAAAACGTTGCAACGCAACTTAGCTCCAGTCCGTTAGGCCGCACGTCCAGTTTTGACACTGAAATGGAAATAATATGGCATATAACACAATTTTAGCGGACCGTATTCGGCATCAATTAATCAGACGCAGGAATTTTACTGAAAAGAAGATGTTTGGTGGAATATGCTTTTTGCTTAATGGTAATATGTGTTGTGGTGTTATTGGACAGGAATTGATTATACGAGTTACCACACAACAAGCAGAATCCTTTCTCCGAGAGAAAGATATTAGGGCATTCGATTTTACAGGTAAGCCCAGCAAGAATATGATTTATGTTGGTTCAAATGCTCTACAAAGTGATACCGATTTGAAGAAATGGCTAGTGATTACTATGGATTATGTAAAATCACTTCCCAAAAAAAATTGAATTTGTGCGGCCTAACCAGTCGCTCAAGTTGACGTGCAAACCGCCGCCGCTCTTTAGCGAAAGTGTTGAGTTCTCAAATGACAACTTACGATACGCGAGCTCATTTTTAATTTAAAAATACAACCGGCGCGCTGGAACGTTTGCACGCAACTTAGCTCCAGTCCGTTAGCCCGCTCTGCTGGCGGCAAAATAAAGTGTTGCTCAAGTTGTGTAGTTCAATTTGAGATTTGTTGTAAAATCAAAAAAAACAAATAAACAGATCTTTAACATTCAAAAGTTGTTGTGCAATTCAACGTGGTTTATGCCAGCCGCCAGCAGTGTAGCGTTTCAAAAAATAGTTTTAGCGGGCTAACCAGTCACTCAAACATGACGTGCAAACCGCGACGCGCTTTGAGTTTTAAGTGTTGGGTTCTCAAATGACAACTTATGACAGCGATAGTTATCAGCAAATTAAAAACACAATCCGGCGCGCTGGAACGTTTGCACGCAGTTTAGTTCCAGTCCGTTAGGGCGCAGGGAATAGACAGTGTTCATAATCTCAATTATAATATCCTTAATAATGCAATTTCAGTCGGTTGGCTCTAATGTGTTGCCAACCACTATTTCACAAATGATTTCCGAGAAATATAAGAAGTGGGAATTGGTAGTTTACTCTTACACTAAACTCAACAAAGAAAAGGTTGTTACAAAATTTATCCGTGGTGATTTTAATGGAGATTCAATATTAGATTATGCTGTAATGATTAAGGTGAATAATGATCCTCAAAATTGCAGATGTTTGGCATTTGTATCACAATCTCAAAAATACTTAACATTCACGATTGGTGGAAAGTATTCTGTTTCACGTTCATCTATGCAATTTGACAGAAAAGGTTCTAGAAAATATGATTATAACACACAAAGTGAAATTGTTTTAACTAGCGATGCTTTCACAATCGCTACTGAAGGCTGTAATACTTATGTGTTCAAGAAAAATAGTTTTGTAACTCTGGCATCGTGCGATTAAGTCCTGCACCCTAACCAGTCGCTCAAGTTGACGTGGTAACCGCGAACGCGAAATTTGTATTTAACGTTGAAATATTTAAGCACAACATACGACAGCAACAGTTTTAAATTAATTAATCAAGGTCGCGTTCGCGTAAAAACGTTACCACGCAACTTAGCTCCAGTCCGTTAGAACGCAAAATAAGCATTGTTGGAATACTAATAACTAACATACGATGTTCCGCGGATCAATAATTAAGAGAGATTAAAAAATGAAACTTCAAATTCAATATTTATTTATGTTTGTTTTTTTGGCGTCTATCTCATTGGCTGCCTGTAAAGATCAACCAAACCTTTCAGGAGAATGGCGATGTGAAAGCCGTTCACACTCAGCAGTCATCACACAAAATGGCGACACTTATTTGGTGGAGATGCATTTTTATTTAGGAGGGGGAATATATAATGACTTCAAAGTATCGGGTAAGTATATAGATGGGGAAATTAAAATTGATCCTATTTATGGCAAAATGAAATACTCAATAGAGGATGATAAACTTTTCTTTTCGGGCGGCAAATTTGTAAGAGTGAACCAACAAAATAAAATGTAAACATGTGAGTACATTTATTTGCGTTCTAACCAGTCGCTCAAGTTGACGTGGTAACCGCGAACGCGATTTTTGTATTCAAAGTTGAAATATTTAAGCACAACATACGTTTCAAACAGTTATCAGCAATTTAATCAAGGTCGCGTTCGCGTAAAAACGTTACCACGCAACTTAGCTCCAGTCCGTTAGCCAGCCATCCATAAACTGAAAGGATAAACATATGAGAAACAAAACATTAGTTATGTTCTTTAGTTTTATCTGTTTCTGTTCCTTTGCTGTTGCACAGAATTATACTGTAAATTCTTCTTACCAATTAGGTAAGTATGGAGAGTACTATGGTATTGCAGGATCCCATTGGATAAAAACGTGGAATAATGAAAAAGTAATTTTGCGTGGAACAGTTGGTCTATTTGCGGGTTATCATTGGGGAGAACGTGCAACGATGCGCGATTTCAAACGAATCGAATTGAGTATTGAAAGTAGAAATACAATGGTAACAGGTAAAGATTATTTTAATATCATTGGTGGAGGTTACTCGTTTGCATCATATAATCAATCCACCAGTAATGGATTAAAACCTTCCGATAATAATGGATTGTTATTTTCATTTGGTTTTGGTACAAAAATATCAAGTCCGGCTGTCGTAATGGCGAGATATATTTGGGGATTAGAAAGAGGAATTAGATTAGGAATGGAATTTGATTTTTGACTTTGTGTTGATCTAATTCTCAAAATGGCTGGCTAACCAGTCGCTCAACCTGACGTGGTAACCGCGACGCGCTCTGAGTTTTGAGTGTTGAGTTATCAAATGGCAACATACGATACGAACAGTTATCAGCGATTTAAAAACAGAATCCATCGCGCTGGAACGTTACCACGCAGGTTAGCTCCAGTCCGTTAGGTTGCTTTTACTTCACACATTTAAAATATTTCATGAAAACAATAACAGTGAAAATATTTCGTTTGGCGCTGTTGATTGTCAGCATTGGCAATCTAGCCAGTTCACAAATCGCATCAAAAGGTAGCGCAAACGTTGGTGCTTCATTAGAAACTATTTTCCCCAATAAATATTCATCCGGGCTGGGATATGCAGTTTCTTTGGGCTATTTCTTATCAGATGAATGGAGTGTTTCACTAGATTATTCAAAAATTAGGATTACAGATAAAATATTTAAATATACTTGGGATATCTCTGCTCCGGCAATATTTATGGACTATCATATTATTCCGAGAAACAATTTTGATTTTCTATTATCACTTGGAGTTGGGCAAACAAAAATATTAGGTAGTGCTGACCAAAAATCATTTTTTTATAGTTCAGGCTCAAATAAGTCAATGGTTTTCCCTCAAGGCCGAATTCATATGCGCTATCAAATATCACCACTATTCATGATTCGTGCTGGAGTAGGTTTTTATCGACCAATATCAATTGCTGTAGAATATATTTTCAATTAATAAGTTTATCAAAATTAAGCAACCTAACCAGTCGCTCAAGTTGACGTGCAAACCGCCGTCGCTCTTTGGCGAAAGTGTTGAGTTCTCAAATGACAACTTACGATACGCAGGCTCATTTTTAATCTAAAAATACAACCAGCGCGCTAGAACGTTTGCACGCAACTTAGCTCCAGTCCGTTAGCCAGCACGGAATTGGCATTTAAAGGAAATGAAATGAAATATTACGCGATTGAAATGTTACTTCTTATCACTCTTGTGGGTCAATCCGTTATCTCTCAATCAGAGGTTTCGAATAATGTTGATACTCTGTCCGGAAAAAAAGGATTAGTCTTTACATTTTCAGGTCTAAATCTAGGAGGTGGTCTTGGTGGCAAATATTGGTTGTCATCATCACGTGCAATTCGAATTCAGATTACAGGTGGTTATTTTAAATATTCAAGTGAAGATTACAGCAATAGTTATGCATCCTTAAATGTTGGACTTGAAAAACATTTTGAGATTGTGCAGCAACTATCTCCATATGTCGGTGGTTCATTTGGGTATTCTTGGCGCGATAATTTGTTGTCTTATAAAGATGGTTTTCAAATGGTTGGATTTATTGGCATTGAATTTTGGACGTACCACAACATAACACTTTCAGGTGAACAAAATATTAGTTTTTCATATTCTACAAATTTGGGACGTAATTCATCATATTCAATTGGCATTAATACTTCAACTTCATCTTTATTATTGTCAATTTATTTTTAACCGTGCTGGCTAACCAGTCGCTCAACCTGACGTGGTAACCGCGACGCGCTTTGAATTTTGAGTGTTGAGTTCTCAAATGACAACTTATGATACGAACAGTTATCAGCAATTTAAAAGCATAATCCAACGCGCTGGAACGTTACCACGCAGGTTAGCTCCAGTCCGTTAGGTTGCAGGTTATCAGCATTGTACAATTACAAATTATAAACAATATTCATCCCAACATGACATCTGAAAACTGGAAACACTTTTCTACAATACAGATTTATTGTGGTAAATTGTTAATCGGAGATTTTTCATATTTATCTTCCGAAAACGATTGTTTATTGGTTAATCTTAACTTGGGGAAATATGATTTATTTACCCAATCTGTAACGATCAATGGATTGAAAACAATCTCCCGAGTTAGAATTTTACTCCAAGGTTGTAATGGTAAATTGGATGAATTGCTTGGAACAACTTGGACAGATGTTGGAAAAACTGGGATTTGTGATTTTGATCGTTACCATGAGGCATTTAAACGACTTGATGTTGAGCATAATTGGAAACACTACATGGATACGGCATATTTTGATAATAATGAAGGTGTGTTAAATCTCGATAATAACACAGGGGCATCGATGTATTATTTTCCATCGGGCGAAGGAGACGGAGAATATAATGTCTTTTCACTTACCGAAAATGGAAAACTGGTTGGAGCTGAAATTGAGTTTATCAAAAATAGCTAATTGCAAAACCTGCAACCTAACCAGTCGCTCAAGTTGACGTGGTAACCGCGACGCGCTCTGAGTTTTAAGTGTTGAGTTGTCAAATGAGAACTTACGATACGCGATATCATTTTAAATTTATAAACGGATTCCGGCGCGCTGAAACGTTACCACGCAACTTAGCTCCCGTCCGTTAGGCTGCAAAACAACAGACATGAAAATAAATATAATTTTTGTTTCGCTCGTATCATTAATTTTAGCCTCATGCGATTTCATCGTCAATAAATTTTCTTTTTTCCCAGATAAAACTACTGTGATTCATGAAGATCAATTGCCTATAAATTGTAAAAAAATAAACATTTTGACTTCCGATAACATTCGGCTTGATGCTTTGTATTTCTCTAATAATGATAATTCTAAAAATGTGATCATATATTTCCATGGAAATGGTGGAAATATTTATTATAGAATTAGAGAATGTGAACAACTTTCACAAATGGGGTTAAATGTCCTTCTTGTGAGTTATCGAGGTTACGCAAAAAGCGAAGGAAGTCCGAGCGAGAAAGGAGTTTATATTGATGGCGAATCTGCGGTAAATTACGCAACAAATGAACTAAAATTTAAATTAAGCAATGTAGTAATATTTGGACGATCACTTGGTACAGCCATTGCAATTGAAGTTTCTCAATTCAAAGAGATTTCAAAACTCATTCTGATTACGCCATTGTCATCAGGTGGTGATGTTGCTGATGTTAATGGGTATGGAAGTTTAAGACTTATTTCTGGTAATCCGTTTAACTCCATAAAAAAAATTAACAATATCCGTTGCCCAATTTTAGTAATTCATGGAGATAAGGATGAAGTAATTCCTTATAATCTTGGAAAGAAAATATTCGACACATTTAAAGGTACAAAAATCTTAATTACCGTAAAAAATGGCGATCACAATAATCTTGAAAATGTCGATCCGAAATTATATTGGGGATCAATTGAATCATATTTAAAATGATAACATTGTGAAATGCAGCCTAACCAGTCACTCAACCTGACGTGCAAACCGCCGACGCGCCTGAAACTTGAGTGTTGAGAAACGAACACACAACATACGTTACGAGAAGTTATCGGCATTTTAAAAACAGTTTCAACCCGCTGGAACGTTTGCACGCAGGTTAGTTCCAGTCCGTTAGCCCGCTCTGCTGGCGGCAAAATAAAATGTTGCTCAAGTTTTGCAGTTCAATTTGAGTTTTGTTGTAAAATCAAAAAAGCAAATAAACAGTTCTTTAACATTCAAAAGTTGTTGTGCAATTCAACGTGGCTTACGCCAGCCGCCAGCAGTATAGCGTTTCAAAAAATAGTTTTAGCGGGCTAACCAGTCACTCAAACATGACGTGCAAACCGCGACGCGCTTTGAGTTTTAAGTGTTGAATTCTCAAATGACAACTTACGACAGCGATAGTTATCAGCAATTTAAAATTACAACCCGGCGCGCTGGAACGTTTGCACGCAGTTTAGTTCCAGTCCGTTAGCCAGCAAAAATAACCATTATGCTAAATACTTTAATACAAGCATTCGAGAGTATCTTCATTCAATTCAGTTTCAGAAGATTACTCTACATTCTATCACTCTTTGTAATTATTGTGGGCTCGTTATATGTATTTGAAATGAAAACGGGTTATGCGCTTTACAATAGATTGGACCACCGCGTTCAATTGTTAGAACGACTTCATGTCTTACAAAAGGATAGCATAAATAAATCTGAAGATTTGTCTCATATTTATCAATCAATCATAACTGAACTAGAATCTTCTGATCAAAGTTCATTTTCATTTCAATTTAGATACGAACCATTTATTAAATTCTTTTCGGCGGCATTAATTCCTTTTGTATTTATGTTAATTGCATCTATTCAGTTAATGCAAGGTCAACCAGGGGCTTCTTCCTTATTTGTGGGTGCCGTTTTCATCACTCTCTTGATTGGTGTGCCTGCCGTCTACATACCGACATTTAATTCGGTTTGGATTAATTCTGGAATTTATGTTGTATTCCAATTCATAATGATGTACGTAATCTCAATTTATGGCAATATTGTAAAGAATAAACAATAAGGCACTTTGCTGGCTAACCAGTCGCTCAACCTGACGTGGTAACCGCAACGCGCTTTGAGTTTTGAGTGTTGAGTTGTCAAATGAGAACTTACGATACGAACAGTTATCAGCAATTTAAAAACATAATCCAACGCTCTGGAGCGTTACCACGCAGGTTAGCTCCAGTCCGTTAGGCAGCAGGAAGGAAAAGTCATGGAAAGAAAAAATACTATAATTACATTGTTGGCAACAGTTGTGACACTGATATTTATCGGTTTAACAATTTATGATTTCTTTCTGCAAGATTATGGCAGTGGAACAACTGAATTCTTTAGATTCACAACAGGTATGATCTTTGTAATTGCGCTATGGTCAACCATTTACAAAAACAGAAAGAAAAAAGTGCTTCAAACTACCGATCAGTTGCCAACAAAATAACCTGCTGCCTAACCAGGCACTCAAGCTGACGTTGCAACCGCGGCTTGGGTTTTAATCTTAAGTTGAAAAACGAAAACACAACATACGACAGCGGAAGAGCGAACGAAATCACGAAAAGTGTTTTCGAGGCCGCGATAAAACGTTGCAACGCAGCTTAGTTCCAGTCCGTTAGCCCGCTCTGCTGGCGGCAAAATAAAATGTTCCTCAAGTTTTGTAGTTCAATTTGAGATTTGTTGTAAAATCAAAAAAAGCAAATAAACACTCTTTAACATTCAAAAGTTGTTGTTCAATTCAACGTGGCTTACGCCAGCCGCCAGCAGTGTAGCGTTTCAAAAAATAGTTTTAGCGGGCTAACCAGTCACTCAAACATGACGTGCAAACCGCGACGCGCTCTGAGTTTTAAGTGTTGTGTTCTCAAATCACAACTTACGATACGCGAGCACATTTTTATTTTAAAAATACAACCGGCGCGCTGGAACGTTTGCACGCAGTTTAGTTCCAGTCCGTTAGAACACACAAATAAATATTCTACTATTTAATATTGGTGAAATATATGTCATCGGAATTAGTAATAAGTTCACAATTAAATTGGGAACCAATTGTTTTAGACGGTAAAACGATTGAAGGTATTTATTCAAAAACTCTTAGATACGCCCAAGATAAAAAACGACCAATTAGACTCTTGCTAAAAATTGAAGCCGGTGCTTCATATCCAGCGCACAACTATCCAGGAGGAGATGAACTATTTGTATTGGAGGGTGAAGTTAATTACGGAAAATATTTGCTCAAGAAAGATGATTATTTACTCGTGCCACCTAATCCCAGTCTTGTGGTGTTTTCAAATATTGGCTGCATAATGTTATTCGCATTGGCAAAATAGAAATTCTTATTTGTAAATTAACCTTGTGTGTTCTAACCAGTCGCTCAACCTGACGTGGTAACCGCGACGCGCTTTGAGTTTCGAGTGCTGAGTTGTCAAATGAGAACATACGATACGAAACATCATTTTTAATTTAAAAACGGATCCCGGCGCGCTGGAACGTTACCACGCAGGTTAGCTCCAGTCCGTTAGGCGCAGTGTAAACAGATATTCTCAGTGAGGATTAGATGAAAAATATTTTGTTGTTAATTATTTTAACTTTATATGCATTCTTATTTTTGCCGATTAAAACTTGGGCTCAATGGAAAAAGACCAGTCTTTCTACTTCATCACAAATTTCAGCAATTTTTGCTCAAGATAATGTTCTATATGCAGCGATAGGATATGAGGGAGTTTTTGTATCTACTGATGCTGGAAATACATGGATTTCAATTAACGGCAATTTAACGGACACTAATGTTTATGATTTTAAAAGAAACGAAAAATATCTTTTTGTAACAACTAATAGTGGTGTATTTCGTTCAGGCGATAGTGGCAAAACTTGGTCTCTTGTCAATTCTGGCTTACCATTCTATCCTTATGCTACCGGTTTGGCTATAAAAGGTACGACATTATATGTTGGCATTTCTGGGGCAGGAATATTTCAATCCAAGAATAACGGTAATATTTGGTCACCAATTGATGGACATGAAATGAGCTATTATCGTTTTGATGTAAGCGGAGATACTCTATATGCTGTTGGGAATCAAGGGCTTGCGCGATTGATAGGAACAAGCACCGATTTAGAATGGATAAAATATTCATCCGTTCCAGACTTTGCTGTCAACGGAAAAATTCTTATTTACTCGTGGCGGGATCCAAATGGGAGACCTTCACAGCTGAAAGGGATGTACGTTTCTAAAGATGGAGGAAAAAGTTATCAACATATAAATGAGCTTGTTTTTTCCCAGATTATCGCTGTTGATGCTAATTTCATAGCACAAATTTCTGATAGTGTGTTTATTTCAAGCGATATTGGAAATAGTTGGGTTAATATCAATAATGGACTATCTAAAAATTACATTAGATCTTTTGCGTCTGATGGAATTTACATTTTTGCAGGTATAGATGGAAAAGGTTTGTGGCGTAGGCCATTATCCGAAATGATTACTAGGGTTAATAATCATAATGACGGAGTTCAAAATTTTGTACTAAATCAAAATTATCCAAACCCGTTTAATCCAATAACAACTATTTCAGTTACCCTTTCATTTAGATCATTTATATCGCTAAAAGTATTTGATTTTCTTGGACGGGAAAATATCATTTTAGCAAACGGAGAGTTTTCTTCAGGGAATCATTCATTTCAATGGAATGCGCAAAACATGTCTAGCGGGGTATATTTTTATCGACTGCAATCTGGTTTGTTTGTTGAGACTAAGAAATTAGTTTTACTAAAATAAAACAATGCGCCTAACCAGTCGCTCAAGCAGACGTTGCAACCGCGGCTTGGGTTTTAATCGAAAGTTGAAAAACGAGAGTACAACATACGACAGCGGAAGAGTTAACAAAATCACAAAAATGTTTTTCGAGGCCGCGATAAAACGTTGCAACGCAGCTTAGCTCCAGTCCGTTAGGCAACAAGAAATGGCATTGTTGTACACAAATGATAAAAAGTATAAAAATATTGTTCCTCAGAATAATTGGCCTGGTATTTATTAGCTGGGCTTGTATTTCTTGTAGCTCAGCTGATAGGACATTGGTAAAAATAGTTGAACCATCAAAAGACGGAATTGATACAACACAATGGTATCTGTATTACAAACAAGAATTGTCAATCTCTCAGGGAGCCGTTGTTGCTCCTTCGGATTTATATCCACCAGCAGCGAAAGAGGGGTACAAAAAGGCATATTCTGAGTGGCAAATAAATACAACTTTTATGGTTTTTGGTTTAACGCTTTTAGTTCCGATATACACTCTAGGTTTTGCATTTGTACTGTTTAGAGTAGTATTTCATTAATTGTTGTTTAGGCTAACATCTTGTTGCCTAACCAGTCGCTCAACCTGACGTGGTAACCGCGACGCACTTTGAGTTTTGAGTGTTGAGTTGTCAAATGAGAACATACGATACGCGACATCATTTTAAATTTAAAAACGGATTGCCACGCGCTGGAACGTTACCACGCAGGTTAGCTCCAGTCCGTTAGGCCGCAGTTGTTGCAGGCCGCATCAAAAGGAAAAGCAGAATTAGCAGTTAATCGTACATTGTCATTAATTGGGTACGATTAAAAGAAAAGATATTTAGCGGGATTTTGAGTTTATCTAAATCAGCAATTGTGCGCGCAAGTGCAGCCTGCAACCTAAAACTCAAGTGTATGTAGTTCTCAAACGCACAGGTTAAGAAACAGTGTTCAAAACTCAAAGTTCTGCAAATTTATTAACAGCGGCCTAACCAGTCGCTCAAGTTGACGTGGTAACCGCGGCTTGGGTTTTTAGTCGTAAGTTGAAAAACGAGAACACAACATACGATTGCGGAAGAAATCAGCAATTCACAAAATGTATTTCGTGGCCGCGATAAAACGTTACCACGCAACTTAGCTCCAGTCCGTTAGGCAGGCAGAACAAAAGTATCTAATAGGAGAAATAGTTTGAAATATAAATACATCATCGCAATATCATTAATAGTGGCTTTGACAGGTTGTTCAACATACCATATTTCCATTGAAAGCTTTAAAACTCAATTTAATGGTTTGGATTCAACAAAATTACGTGAAGTTACAATCAGTGGTCCGTTCGGTGGGAGAGCATCGTATTTAGCTAATCCGATTGATACAATTTATTGTATGGATGACGATAACAAACAAATTAAATTGGTCAACAGACCGTCAATTGAAATTCGGTTTACTTATAACAATGATGATCGGACAATATTTTATTTTGATACAATTTATCTTCAGGATTCTTTAATTGTGGGTTCGAAGTCGAGATTTATTCCGTCCTTGAGAGATGCGATTCCATTAAATACTGTCAAATTGATTGAAGTGCAAGATGGAAAGAAAGACTTTAACTATGTCAAAGAATAATAACTGCCTGCCTAACCAGTCGCTCAAGTTGACGTGGTAACCGCGAACGCGAATTTTGTATTCAAAGTTGAAATATTTAAGCACAACATACGATTCAAACAGTTATCAGCAAATTAATCAAGGTCGCGTTCGCATAAAAACGTTACCACGCAACTTAGCTCCAGTCCGTTAGGCCGCAGTTGTTGCAGGCCGCATCAAAAGGAAAAGCAGAATTAGCAGTTCATCGTACGCGTTCATTAGCTGACTACGATTTAACAGAAAGGACTTTATGCGGGAGTTTGAGAGTTTCTAAGTCAGCAATTGTGTGCGCGAGTGCAGCCTGCAACCTAAAACTCATGTGTATGTAGTTCTCAAACACACAACTTAAGAAACAGTGTTCAAAACTCATAATTCTACAAATTTATTAACAGCGGCCTAACAAGTCGCTCAAGTTGACGTGGCGACCGCGAACGCGATTTTCACGGAAGTGTTGAGAAACGAAGACACAACATACGTTAGCGGTAGTTATCAGTAAATTAATCAACAATGCGTTCGCGGTAAAACGTCGCCACGCAACTTAGCTCCCGTCCGTTAGGCGCCATATATCAAGAGTTTACATGACTCACAAATTGGTTATTGGGATATTGTTCTTATTAAACATTGATTGTTTACATTCACAAATATCAATCGATTCACTCTCTATTCGAATTATGAGTTCCGATACAATTCAATTGAATATATCAAAGAAATTGAAGGTTCGAACAATCATTAACATCTCCCAACCAGAATCAATTGGTACTATTTATCGAATAGAATTTTATAAGAGTGGTGATTCAAAAGTCAATAGTATTGTTTCAGAAAAGATTGAATGGTGGGGGGCTCCAGAAATAGATTTTGTAGATTTAACATTTGACGGATTTTTAGATTTACGAATATGTGTAGAGAGAGGTATGCCTGATATTTACCTGACATATATTTATGATCCTAATAGTGAACAATACCTGTTTTGTAATTCTTGCGATGAATTATATGGGGATATATTTATTGATAAAAGAAAGCGACAAATGTTTTCCACTGGTTATTGGCACGATGCTCAATACAACGCATCTTGGAGACGTGACTATAAAATTAAGAATGGGTTTCCGGTAATGAGTAAATATTCTGAAGATAAAGACAAGTATAGAAACAATAACTGACGAAAACATTTTAGAAGTATTAATGTATGGCGCCTAACCAGTCGCTCAAGTTGACATGGTAACCGCGGCGTTGGTTTTCTGTCGAATGTTGAAAAACGAGAACACAACATACGACAGCACAAGTTATCAGCAATTCACAAAATTCATTTCGTGGCCGCAATAAAACGTTACCACGCAACTTAGCTCCAGTCCGTTAGCCGGCAAGGAATTGAATGCGGATGAATAATTAAGCGGCGTGCTCGAGGTGTTGTTTTGCGATGTAAAGATCGCAAGCAACTTGTAAATTCATCCAGAATTCGGAAGAGGTTTTTAAGACACGTGATAATAGCACCGCAGTTTCTGCAGTCATGTCACGTTTGCCATTGATCAGTGTGTTAACTCTTTGCACAGGCACACCCATTCGGCGAGCTAATTCTAATTGACTTAGTTCCATTGGCCGTAAGAATTCTTCTAAAAGAATTTCGCCAGGATGAGTAGGTTTTCTGTTTTTGGGTATCATGTTTAGATTCCTTTAATGATAATCAATGATTTGAACATCTTTTGCATTGCTTTGAGTCCATTCGAAGACAATCCTGTATTGATCATTGATTCGAATAGAATGTTTGCCTTTAAAATTACCCTTGAGTGCTTCCAATCGATTTGACGGTGGTATCCGGAGATCCATCAAATCATGAGCGGCATTCAATAGGTCGAGTTTTCTAATAGCGATTTTCCAAATGACAGACGGAATTCGTCTAGCTTGTTTGGTGTCAAAACCATTGTAAATGTCTTCGGTGGCCTGGTCTAGGAAATTGATTATCACAATAAAATATACCACTTTAACGGTATATGTGCAAGTGGTATTTAATCTTGCCGGCTAACCAGTCGCTCAAGTTGACGTGGTAACCGCGAACGCGATTTTTGTATTCAAAGTTGAAATATTTAAGCACAACATACGATTCAAATAATTATCAGCAAATTAAAGAAGGTCGCGTTCGCGTAAAAACGTTACCACGCAACTTAGCTCCAGTCCGTTAGCCGGCGTGTAAATATTGCATTCAAATAAAATATCATATTCTAAAATATACCTAAAACTGAAATATTTAATCATTAAAGTATCTAATGATGTTTGATTAATGTAATAAGTTTGATGCTAAAGGATAATGAAGATAAGGAGGTGTTTTATGACTTAACTACTTAAACACATAATTTGATAACATCAAGTTAAGAATCATTATAATACTTAATAAATTTAAAAAAGGGAAACATATGAAATCAACTTTTGCTTATTTTGTTTTGTTGTTTGGTGTAATACTTATTAATGGTTGCAATAATGACAAAAATCCAATTGTTAATAATTCACAAAATAGTTCTATAAGTAATGAGACAAACTTGCCTGAATTGGATCCAGGTAAAATGTTGGTTAGGTTATATAATGATAATGGTGCATTAATTAAAGAGGAAATAATAAATCAACCAGATCGATCAAAATTTGCAAAAGCAACACTAACTAATGCAGTAACTCCTACTTATTACCCCTATACTTATATCATGCCCCAGTTGGCTGTCTCCGTTAATTTTCATAATAATGATAATGCATCTATGCAAATTGCCAGTCACTATGCAAATACTACTGTATATATTGGTGGTGGCGTGTCCTACCAAATGGGACCTGGTAACGTACTTTGGATTTATCCAGCTATGGGAGGTACTCCTGTATCCTCAACCCAACCTATACAGGTAAGCGCTAGTTCAAATATTACAGGTTATATTCATCAAATGACTTTGTTACCATTGGCTATTTCTGGAAATACATTTAGAGTACCACCTCTTGAAGGTACTACTACTCCAATTTGGGTTTCTATTGCCGCATTTAATAATGGAACGACTGTTAGCGGTCCTAACACATGGAACCTTGGTGCAAATCAAACAACATATTTTCAAGCGTACCCTGGTACTCTGATCCAAGCTAACCAACATATTTCTGTAGTTGCGTTTGTATCAACTGCCGTGAACAATGGAAGGGCCGCTACATGTATTCCACTTGATGTTTCAACTGGAATAGCTGCTGAATAATAATTGAATAAGATTAAAAACTATTTACATTCTATTAAATAATATTAATCATTAATCCTTTATCATACGACCAAAACAAGCTGTCCACAAGACAGCTTGTTTGTTTAATTGTTACAAAATTCGTAAGTATAAAAATAAATTCGATTGATCATATGAGAGAGTTATAAATATTTAATACTTCAAATAATTTAAATATAATCTCATATATGCCGGCTAACCAGTCGCTCAACCTGACGTGGTAACCGCGACGCGCTTTGAATTTTAAGTGTTGTGTTCTCAATTGACAACTTACGATACGAAACATCATTTTTAGTTTAAAAACGGATTCCGGCGCGCTGAAGCGTTACCACGCAGGTTAGCTCCAGTCCGTTAGGGCGCAAGGAAGGAAGAGATGACCATTTACAAAATACTAATTGTAATTTTATTACCGCTACTAGTAATTTTGTCTTCTTGTAAAAAGGAGTCAAGTTCTCCAGTTGATCAAAATATTGACAACACAAAGGGTTCAGTAAAAGCAATTGTGCTATTAAATCCTATAAGTAGGACAATATGGCCGGTTACCCTTAAATTACTTAAATCTCGCTCTACTACTTTTGACACAGTTCAGGTGTTATCTACAGAGCTAAACGGTGAATGTAATTTTTCAAATGTTTCAGCGGGTAATTATAAAATCATTGCTTTACCAAATCAATACTTTGGCGCAACAAGTTATAGTGAAGATTTTAGCATTTCATCCAAAAACCCTATTGATACATTGTATATTATCCACAAGCCATTTCATTTTTTGTTTCCAGACACAATTGAAGTCTTTAAGAATTACAATTTATTAATTGATACTACCGTACACTTCGCAATATGGAATTATGGGACAAGGGATACTTTGATATGCAATTTTGATTCATCATTAGTTCCTAACTGGTGTAGTGTCAAAATTAAAACAAACATATTTCCGCCACAACAATATCCAACAACGATCAATACTATTATAACCTACAAATCTGAAGCGTATAAAAATAATTTATTACCGAAAATAATTAAAGTTCCATTTAAGACTCAATATGAACAGGATACGTTGTATGTTAATATTCTGCCGATGTAAAATCTCTTGCGCCCTAACCAGTCGCTCAACCTGACGTGGTAACCGCGGCCGCAATTTTTGTATTCAAAGTTGAAATATCTAAACACAACACCCGATAGAGATAGTTATCTGCAAATTAATGAGCCTTGCGTCCGCGTAAAAACGTTACCACGCAGGTTAGCTCCAGTCCGTTAGGCACCTTAACGTATTTTTGTTGTTAAACTTTATTATAAAAAGAGGGTTTTTTATGGATACAAATAGCAAATCACTTTTTCAATTAATGCGATTTAATATTTTGAATTCTGCGAAGATGAATTGGGAGAACACTCCATTTTCTCCCGCATATATTTATGCCTGGGATTCAGGAGTATATCCAGCCTTTAACGATGGTGCGGACTGGCATAAATCATTTGTTGATCAATTCGAAGTGAGCGAAAAAGAGGTTGTGGAGTTAGGAAAGTTTTTAGATAAAAAGTGGTTAGCTAAATCTGCTATTTCATTTTATGAATTAGAGGATCACTATGAAGTATCACATTCTACAGAAACAGGTTGGGATAGAGGGAAACTATTAATTTCATGTCGATATATGTATTTAAACAGAATGTTCGATAATTCATTTTGGTCCGCATTAATAGAAAATGGTAAATGTCCGACCGAGGCATTTTCTATATGTCAAAAACTCGAAAAGAGTGATATTTATTTTGTGTAAGGTGCCTAACCAGTCGCTCAAGTTGACGTGGTAACCGCGAACGCGATTTTTGTATTCAAAGTTGAAATATTTAAGCACAACATACGATTCAAACAGTTATTAGCAAATTAATCAAGGTCGCGTTCGCGTAAAAACGTTACCACGCAACTTAGCTCCAGTCCGTTAGCCAGCCTCGCATTAGCAAAATGAATAAAGAGTATAAAATACAAGCAACTGGTCGAACAATAGAACTTGATAATAAAGAAAATCCAATTGCATTCTCACTTTGGAAAGATACTAAACGTGGTGATCTACGATTTATTGATGATCGTATAGAATTCTTTGACTGGACAATAAAACAATCTGAAGCACAGAAAGTAATTATTATTAAAGCAGATGTTGCATTTTTTCCTGTATCTGTCTTGCGAATTATTACTTCTCAAAAAATGTACGATTTTGCGATCAACAGTTTTCTCAATATTCAAAAATATATTTCAGCTCCTGTAGAAGTTAAATTTGCAAAAGCGGTTACAAAAAAACAGAGGTATTTAGCAATTGGCATACTGTTAATTATATCTATCATTTTGTATTTACTTAAATACAAATAATAAAAGGCTGGCTAACCAGTCGCTCAACCTGACGTGGTAACCGCGACGCGCTTTGAGTTTTGAGTGTTGTGTTCTCAAATGACAACTTACGATACGCGACATCATTTTTAATTTAAAAACAGAATCCCGCGCTCTGGAACGTTACCACGCAGGTTAGCTCCAGTCCGTTAGGCTTTGCAAAAAGAGGTTTTATGAAAACTCAATTGTTGTTTACAATAATATTAAGCACAGTCATTATAGCTTGTAAAGATAGTTCAACCGAACCAGTAAAAACTATTCCTTTTGAAACTGTTAGCACTGGGATTAATTTAAATAAAGACACAACCCTAATAATAAAGGATAGTGTAACTTGGATCAATTTATGCAATAATTATTGGACCGGTTCAAAGCCACCGATGCCACAGATAGATTTTCAGAAAGATCAAATAGTTGCAATTTTTTATCCTGCGCAATCAGGTTGCACGGGAAACTTAGATTTGATTAATAAAATTGAAGTATATAACAACACTGTAAACATTTATCGCAAAAAGTTTTCAGCATTAATGATGGGTCAATGTGATGGATGGTTTTATCCACGTCAAATAATCAAGTTTCAACGTCAAGAGTTGACAATTGAGTTTGTGGTTATTCAATAATAAATACTTGCAAAGCCTAACCAGTCGCTCAAGTTGACGTGGTAACCGCGAACGCGATTTTTGTATTCAAAGTTGAAATATTTAAGCACAACATACGGTAGAAACAGATTTCAGCAATTTATTCAAGGTCGCGTTCGCGTAAAAACGTTACCACGCAACTTAGCTCCAGTCCGTTAGGGCGCAATCGCCATCGATAAATACAATGAAAGTCATTACAAACAAAGTTGAAAGAATTTTGAAATATATCGACAATGCGAAAGAAAATTCATCTTTTGTCATTATTTCGATGCTTGCGGGTGGACTTATTGGTGTTTTTATTTTTCTACTACCTCAATTGTTATTTGAAGGATTGTTCGGAGATAACTTCTCTAATCCCGTAGTTACGTTAATACTCTCTGCGCTAATATGGGGAGTTATTGGTTATCTTAATTTATGGGGAACAATTCTAAAATTTATTATTTCTAACAATTGGGGTTTAGGCGACGATTCAACATATATACTCATTTTCATAATAATTGTATTTATCTATTATTATATTTTGCAGTTGTTTGCAACCAACATAATTCTGCTGTATAAACTTATTGCGCCCTAACCAGTCACTCGACCTGACGTTGCAACCGCTTGCGCTCTAAGTTTACAAGTGTCGAAAAATGAAAACACAACATACGATAGCGATAGTTGTCAGCAATTTAAAAACAAAATCCCACGCGCTGGAACGTTGCAACGCAGGTTAGTTCCAGTCCGTTAGCCCGCTCTGCTGGCGGCAAATTAAAATGTTGCTCAAGTTTTGTAATTCAATTTGAGATTTGTTGCAAAATCAAAAAAACAAATAAACAGTTCTTTAACATTCAAAAGTTGTTGTTTAATTAAATGTGGCTTACGCCAGCCGCCAGCAGTGTAGCGTTTCAAAAAATAATTGCGCGGGCTAACCAGTCACTCAAACATGACGTGCAAACCGCGACGCGCTCTGTGTTTTGAGTGTTGAGTTCTCAAATGGCAACTTATGACAGCGATAGTTATCAGCAATTTAAAAATACAATCCGGCGCGCTGGAACGTTTGCACGCAGTTTAGTTCCAGTCCGTTAGGCAACATAAAGAATCAACAATGAGCGAGATTCTAATTAATAACATATGTTCGTTTTGTGAAAATGAAATATCAATAGATTCAGAGAACATCGAAGGTTTATCGTTATGCAAGAATTGTTCTTCGAACAAAAAATTTGTTGATAATAGAATCAAAGAAATATCAAATAAATTATCCAATTATTACGTATTAGAGTTATTGAAAATTGGTTATTCTGCTAAAGAATATGGTGGTCAATGGAATTGGAGTGCATTTTTTGGCGGCGCAGTATGGGCACTTTTCAAAAGATTATGGAAAAGTACGATATTCTTCACCGTGATATTTATTTTGCTACTTTCAACCTTTTATTTTTTAGCAATTGTGTTTCAAGTGATGTACCATTTTTATCTTGGTCATAATGGTAACCGTATGATTTATGATTTGGTAATAAATAAAAAACATACTATTTATTAAATCACAATGGTACTGCTTTATGTTGCCTAACCAGTCACTCAAGCTGACGTTGCAACCGCGGCTTGGGTTTTATTCGAAAGTTGAAAAACGAGAACACAACATACGTCAGCGAAAGAGCGAACGAAATCACGAAAAGTATTTTCGAGGCCGCGATAAAACGTTGCAACGCAGCTTAGTTCCAGTCCGTTAGGCGCCACAAAAAAATATTCTTTATAATAAATGGGCGACACTCAATTAATATTATTCGGAACAATAATTATTAGCGGCATTATCAATTATGTCGCAAATAAAAGTTTGACAGAACTTGGCGACGAGACTTATAGAAAGTCGTTTATTTCACCATTTCCCAAAAAAGAATATTACACAACCGAATGATGGAGATATAAACAAATTGCATTTATTGTATTAATTATTGGCCTCGTAATATCATTCATTTCGTCAGGCGGGTAAAAATGTCTACCGTGTGTCGCCTAACCAGTCACTCAAGCCGACGTGGTAACTGTATAGGGTTTAGCCGGGAAGTGTCGTAAAATCTAAGCACAACATACTATAGCGGAAGAGATCAGCAATTTAAAAAGCAGTTTTCTTTACGGGAACGTTACCACGCGGCTTAGTTCCAGTCCGTTAGGGTGCAAAAAAACATACCCAGAAAGATGTTGATAATTGTGGAAAACAGAAAGATCAAGATCAAAGCCTCAATTTATTGTTTTCTCTTTGTTACATCTTTTGCAGCTTTTCTTATTTATAGAGAACATTTTGGGTTATTTGATTTAAAAGTACCACAATGGCCATTGTATCATTTGGCTTCTACGTTATTTTTAGTATTCATAATGCTTTTTTCAAATTACAAGTGTGTTATGTATCTGGTAGCAATTGAAGAGACGCAAAAGGTGAAGTATGAATCGACTTCAAGAAAACTTGTCACACTCTCATTGTTTATCGGTATTGCTATAATTGTGGTCTGGTTGCTTAAAATATTCGTTTTTAATTAGTCGCAAGGAATTTTTATTAACTACCATGCGCCCTAACCAGTCACTCAAGCCGACGTTGCGATCGCGGCCTCGATTTTAACATTAAGTGTCAGCAATTCTAAACACAACTTACGATACGAAACAGCGTTTTCAATTTAACCGGGCTCCGGGGCCGCAAAAGCATTCGCAACGCGGCTTAGTTCCAGTCCGTTAGCCCGCATAATTAAGAGAGGAGGTTTATAAAATGTCAAAACAAAAAAATATTTTGAGTTTTCTCTTTCTTGTAGTTTTATTCTCTCAAGCGTACGGTCAAAAGCAACAAATAACAGGCAGTTAGCTGCCATGCTCGCACCCAGTAATCTCAATCATCAGTCATTCATTAAGGAGTCCATGCCATGAAGTTCCAAGCTGCCGTCGTGCTGACATTTTTCTGCTTCATCTCATTGCCAGAATTATTTGCTCAATCGGACGCTCCGCCACCTTTGACATTCAATCATTTGGCATTATCAGTAAGAGATGTAAATCGTTCTTCGGAGTTCTATAGAAATGTACTTGGTTTAACCGAAATAACTAATCGAGCAAGATTGGAGGGCGTACGTTGGTTTTCTCTGGGAGAGCAAAAGGAGTTGCATTTGATAGCCATTCTAAAAGATACGGTAACTGTAAACAAAGCCGTCCATCTTGCCCTGACTACAAGTGACTTTGATTTACTCATTAAAATACTTGAAAGAATGAAAGTAGCTTATTCGGATTGGCCAGGTACTCTAAACAAAATTAACATAAGAGCGGATGGGATTAAGCAGATCTTCTTTCAAGACCCAGATGGATATTGGATAGAAGTAAATAGTGTTGCACAAAAATGAGAAATCTCTTTTTCCGGATAACTCAGAAGTACTCAGTGATGAGGGTGCTCGCACGGTAGCTAACAACACAAACCACGTCACTCGCACATTTGATAAGCAATGTTGAATCTCAGTACAAAATCAGTTGTGCTCGTTCCATGCCGCACTTATTTTATAGAAGAGCGTGGAGTGCGGCACGGCGTGGTTAGTGTAGGCGTTACACGAATTTTGAATATGGCAAAGAAAGTGGGGATGTTAGTGGGATGGAGGTTTTTATTGTTTATTCTACAGACGGAATGAAAAGACAACATTATGCTCTTGTGCAAGAAGCAGAGGGAGTGCCAACGCCGCCAGTTTTAGTGCAAGTTAAAGTCGATAACAATGAGATTGAGTTTACAATCCCCGATAAACAAAGTAGCCGTACTTTTAAGGACAAAATCGGCAAGAAAGAACTCACTGGCAAATTTGTTGGAAGCGATGAAATAGTTCATTTAAAAAGAAAAAAAAGTTATTGGCAGTAATTTGTTGGCGGGCTAACCAGTCACTCAACCTGACGTTGCAACCGCTTACGCTCTGAGTTTTCGAGTGTGGTGAAATGAACACACAACATACGATAGCGATAGTAATCAGCAAATTAAAAACACAATCTCACGCACTGGAACGTTGCAACGCAGGTTAGTTCCAGTCCGTTAGGCGCCACTAATCAGTGAAGTACGTAATAAACTATAATTGATGATTGCTGCCGTAGAAATAGAAAAAAGAAGATCTCCCACGGCTTTACGTGAGTTTGTAATCAATCTTAAAGACAATGTTAGAGCTAATAAAGTAGAAATGAATTACGGTATTTTTAAGAAAGGTCTTTACAAAGAATTCTTGGACGAAATTGTACCATTAAGTCTCTTCTCAATTAAGATGTACCCTGACAGTTATCTTATACAACCTGTTTTAGGAAGTCAGGGATATGATGCGCTTGTCTTCAATGAATCTGTTAAACAGGTGGATAAAATTGAAATGACGGTTCCGCAAAATGGTCAACTTGAGGCCAATGATTCCCAGTTAGTTGTTGAAAAGGGTCATGGGGAAGTTCAAATTGTTAATCCTGGTAATGAACTTAAATTATTAATTCCAGAAGTTATTTCAGTTTGTAAAAAGAAAGCAGCGAAAGATTACAGCGATTGTACATTGATAATTGCAATTGAACCGTTAAAACCGTTTCCTGAATTTGAATTAAATTATGAAAATCAAATTAATGAACTAATATCAACTATTCGGCAGTTTAAGTTCACTGCAAAAAGAGTATTTCTTTTTGTTATGCCAGATCGAATTGTTCTAATCTAAATTGTGTTCATAAATACTGTATCACAATATGTGGCGCCTAACCAGTCGCTCAAGTTGACGTGGTAACCGCGAACGCGAATTTTGTATTCAAAGTTGAAATATCTAAACACAACATACGATTCAAACAGTTATCAGCAAATTAATTAAGGTCGCGTTCGCGTAAAAACGTTACCACGCAACTTAGCTCCAGTCCGTTAGGTTTCATTTAAACAGGCATATCAGTATGAGCAATAAAATTAAACTATCTATGATTCTATTATTGTTTTTAATATTTACTAATATTCAAAGTCAATCACATTTATCACCCGAGGATAGTCCATTTGGGTTTCAAAATGACTTTTATGACTATTACAATATTGTTTCACAACAATATTATTCAAAATTATCTGGATCCCCCATTGTAGCGATGATTTGTATTCCAGCATTTCAAAAAGAATGGGCAGTGTTTATTGTACGGAAAAATGAAACTGACACGATGATTGTTTATTTGATACAGTCAAAAGAAAATATCTATAATAAATTACACCGATTAGAAGAAAAAAATATTATTTATGATCCTCATCAAAATTATACTTTGGTATATAAAAAAGTAATTGATATTAAAGACGCAAACTCAATAAGAGAAGTGTTATACAAAATGACACTGAATACAAGATATGAAAATAGGTCTACAGGCGGTTTGGATGGAACAATTTACCATTTTGAGGTTGTTGGTGAATATGGAAGACGAGCGGGTAAAGTATATGAAGCCTATGAATCAACTGCTACTGGACAAATGGTAAGGATCTGTAATATATTATCAAAATATACAACGTCTGAAGAAAGTAAAAAGGAAAAAATATTAGTTTCACTGCGAAAGATGGTCAAACATTTAAACGACGGATTGAAATGAAACCTAACCAGTCGCTCAAGTTGACGTGGTAACCGCGAACGCGATTTTTGTATTCAAAGTTGAAATATTTAAGCACAACATACGATTGCGGTAATTTTAAATTAATTAATCTAGGTCGCGTTCGCGTAAAAAAGTTACCACGCAACTTAGCTCCAGTCCGTTAGCCAGCGTGAATAAGCATTTACCAAAATGAAAATAGTTGTAATTGGGATATTGTCAATATTATGGTGTTGCTCACCGATACCACGATGTCCGGAAGGTTCACGAATTATTCTGAGGGGTGAATATCCAACATTCAGTACTCCAGATTCACTTCAATGGAGTATTGTTTCGTATAGTGATTTTGATAACCACTGTTGGAACTCGAAAATTGGTTATGTGGGAAGTTATGGTGAATATCATCTGTTTCGGTTTTGGACGAAGATTCTGCCAGCGATTGATGCTGAATATCAGTTCGCAACACATAGAACTAATTGGTCTCCCAATAAAGAGTATCTATATAAAATAAAGGGAGTAAGTAATTCAGTAGACAGCGTTGACACAAAATAAATACACGCTGGCTAACCAGCAGCTCAAATTGACGTTGCAACCGCGGCGCGCTTTCACTCAAGTGTCGAGAGTTCTAAACACAACATACGTTACGAAATAGCATTTTTAATTTAAAAACCGTTCCAACGCGCTGGAACGTTGCAACGCAACTTAGCTGCCGTCCGTTAGGGTGCAATTGAATGAACACTAAACTTGATACTGACACATTAAAATGGTTTACGATACTGTCTTTTGCCGGTATAATATTTATTTCACTTCATTCGTTGAGTGGCATTCATTACCATTTCCGAACATTTGGCAATACTCTTATCCTAGGATCGTTATTGTTGTTCTATGGTATTGAGGGATCAAAACAGTTTAAGATATTATACAATTGCTTACTGGCACTTTGGGTTTTCATTGTATTTCATTCATTAACTTTTATCGTCGTTGTAACAACACGAGATTTAGAACTCTTTAGAAACGTACTTGCTATTGCTATTTCATTATCAATTCTGTCATTCTACTTGTTTGCACTTTTTATAAAGCATCTCTGTAATGAAATTGGATTGAATGATTTAGCCATTAAATGGCGAAATCTCAGTGTGGTTATAATTGCTGTGTATTTACTTCCTTTTGCATTCACTTTTATAGGTGGCATTCTAATGTTTAGGGGGATTTTTGATGGATTAGATTACGGCTTAGTCGAGGGAATACCAATTTCCAAAGAAAATGGTCAATTAATTATCAGGTTTCTTTTAGTGATTTTACCGATTTATACTTTAAGAGAAATAAATATTCTCAAGCATAGAATCGCAATTGCACCCTAACCAGTCGCTCAAGTTGACGTGGTAACCGCGAACGCGATTTTTGTATTCAATGTCGAAATATCTAAGTACAACATACGATAGAAACAGTTTTAAATTAATTAATCAAGGTCGCGTTCGCGTAAAAACGTTACCACGCAACTTAGCTCCAGTCCGTTAGCTGGCATTAAATATACATCCTAGGAATACTCATGAAAAACATAATCTTAATAATTGTATTAATTGTTTATTCAACAGGATGTAAAGGTGACCCGGGGCCTGCAGGCCCAACGATGTATGGTGATATTGCAGGCAACATATTTTTATATTCCGACAATGGGCAAGTACTTAAAGATAATAGCGGTGTAACAATTACATTAGATGGAAGACAATATTCTACTCAATCGTTACCTAATGGGACTTGGAAATTAAGCGGTGTGCCGGCGGGTATATATGATATAGTATTTTCAAAACCTGGATACATAACTTATAAAGAATATGGAGTACAATTTGTTGGGGGAGGCACTCTTTTCCTTTATTATAGAATTTGGTTGTCACAAATACCGCCAACAACAATTATTGAGTTTAAATTAACTCAATCAAGTAATAACACTTCAGTGTTTGCCAAAGGAAAAATATCTAGTGCCGATTCTCTTAATAGGATAATCAGGATATTATTTTCAAAAGAACCTTTTACAACGTCTGCTACAATAAACTTTTTATTCAGTCAATATGTTGGTGTTCCAGCAGATTCAACATCATTTTCGAGTGTATTTGCCTTTAATGAAGACTATAAAACAAGCTATGAATTGTCCAGTGGTTCTACATTATATGCATTAGCATTTGCCGCACCACGTAGCGGGGGATACTATTATAATTATAATCCCTTTGCTAATTCTTATGAGATGTACACTACTGGATTAGTATTTTCAAATAGTCAAGTCATTATTGTTCCATAAATGCCAGCTAACCAGTCGCTCAAGTTGACGTGGTAACCGCGAACGCGATTTTTGTATTCGAAGTTGAAAATTCTAAACACAAAATACGATTCAAACAGTTATCAGCAAATTAATCAAGGTCGCGTTCGCGTAAAAACGTTACCACGCAACTTAGCTCCAGTCCGTTAGGGCGCACAAAAGGATAATTGATGGATACTCTAATATTTACAGTTTTAGGCGGTATTCTCGTTTATGTAATTGGTCAAATTATTCTTACTCGTATTATTATTCCTTCACAAGAATTGAAAAAAACTCTCAGCGGAATTAGTAATGTGTTACTTCTTCATCAGGCAAAGCTTGCAAATGCATCATTTGATAAAGAGATATCGTCTGAAATAAAATCAAAATCAGCTGAGGTTGTCTCAAAGACACATGTAATTCTTTGGTTTGCAGTGGTTCGTTTGGTATTTGGTCTACCGTCATTAAAAAATATAATGAGTGCTTCACGGCAATTAAATTTGCTATCATATAATATGTTGATTGAAAATAATGTTGACCAGCGTTCTTCAAGATCTGATTTTGCATTTGAGAATATTAATGTCATGCGAGACATTGGACGATTATTGTCAATTAAAACTTCGTATGGCGAGAAGTAACCATAATATGTGCGCCCTAACCAGTCGCTCAACCTGACGTGGTAACCGCGGCCGCAATTTTTGTATTCAATGTTGAAATATCTAAACACAACATACAACATATTTAGTAATCGGCGAGCTAATCGGCATTGCGTCCGCGTAAAAACGTTACCACGCAGGTTAGCTCCAGTCCGTTAGCCCGCTCTGCTGGCGGCAAAATAAAATGTTGCTCAAGTTGTGTAGTTCAATTTGAGTTCTGTTGTAAAATCAAAAAAAACAATTAAACAGTTTTTTTACATTCATAAGTTGTTGTTCAATTCAACGTGGCTTACGCCAGCCGCCAGCAGTGTAGCGTTTCAAAAAATAGTGTAGCGGGCTAACCAGTCACTCAAACATGACGTGCAAACCGCGACGCGCTTTGAGTTTTAAGTGTTGAGTTCTCAAATGACAACTTACGATACGCGAGCACATTTTTATTTTAAAAATACAACCGGCGCGCTGGAACGTTTGCACGCAGTTTAGCTCCAGTCCGTTAGCCCGCTCTGCTGGCGGCAAAATAAAAATGTTGCTCAAGTTTTGCAGTTCAATTTGAGTTTTGTTGTAAAATCAAAAAAGCAAATAAACAGTTCTTTAACCTTCAAAAGTTGTTGTTCAATTAAACGTGGCTTACGCCAACCGCCAGCAGTATAGCGCAAGAAAAAATATTAGTTGCGGGCTAACAAGTCACTCAAACTGACGTTGTGACCGCGTCCGCGATTTTGTTATTCAAAGTTGAAATTTCTAAACACAACATACGATTCAAACAGTTATCAGCAAATTAATCGGGCTCGCGTCCGCGACACAACGTCACAACGCAGTTTAGTTCCAGTCCGTTAGGCAACACGAAGCAAAAGCGGTGTAATTGCAAAAAAGCATTAAACGAAATTATACCACCAGCATTCAGAAGTCATTCAATTGCCAATAATTGTTGTTGTAGTCAGCAAAAGTTGTTCAAAATAAGCAGTCACTTAAAGAAGAAAGTTCAGTTATTATTGTTGGCAATTGTCCATCAAACTCGCATGTTGCCTAACCAGTCGCTCAAGCTGACATGGCGATCGCGGCCGCAATTTTGTTATTCAATATTGTAAAAGTTCAACACAACATACGTCAGCAGTAGTAATCAGAAAATTAATCAACGTTGCGTCCGCGGTACAACATCGCCACGCAGCTTAGCTCCAGTCCGTTAGGCGCACTTAATGAAGAAAGAAAAAGAAATATTTGTGAAGGCTGTAGACATTATTCGAACGAGATTTCCCAATCTTG
Organism: Bacteroidota bacterium; assembly: GCA_041658205.1. NCBI lineage: Bacteria > Pseudomonadati > Bacteroidota > Bacteroidota bacterium. The sequence goes on along the minus strand of JBBAAO010000004.1, from coordinate 49,087 downwards.
ATAGTGAATTGATTCTCGAACATCCAAATGTTGATGCTGAATTAAACATTTTACCTCAGGCAGGCTTAAAGTTCGGGATTAGTATAAACCTACAGGACGATGAATTGTTTCTTTCAACCAAAAGTTTGAGTGCATCCTGGTTTCCCTGTTGGAATCAACAAAAATTTGATGAATTTATTTCTGCTGTAGATGGGTTAATTAGTGGAACGTACAGAATTGTAGAATATTCTATTGGACGGTTTGTTGGGAAAAGTGAATTACAGCTAAATAAAGAGAATCAATGGATCAAGATTGCAGTATCGTATAGTCCAATTTTCATTTTACATTTGTTCCACAAAAAAAATATCTATCAAAATATTTAGTGCGCCTAACCAGTCACTCAAGCCGACGTGGTAACCGCGACGCGCCCTGAGTTTTAAGTGTTGAGTTATCAATTGATAACATACGATACGAGAGCACATTTTAAATATAAAAACTGATCCCGGCGCTCTGGAACGTTACCACGCGGCTTAGTTCCAGTCCGTTAGGGCGCAGGAAAACAATGAAAACAATCATCCCAACAATAATAACCATATTTATATTATGTTCTTGTAGTAATCAGAATATGACAAAATATTCACATCAGTATGAATCTCAACTTGCCAATATTACTTCTCGGGGATATGATTTATATAATTATGACGTTTCTTGTTGGTTGGCTTCAGATACGTTAGTGACGTATCATCCAGACAATGAAAGGTTAGGCCAATTTCTTGCGAAAGATAATGATTCTGTGTGGACAGTATATTTTGGGAAATCATCGCAAGATCAAAATTCGTTTATCATAGCTTATGAAATAAGTCTATCAAAAATGATGAAGATATTATCGGTGAAAGAATATAAAGAAGGCAAACGTGATTCTTCTTGGTTAATGCGAGCTTCAAAAGCGATTACATTGACAAAATTAGATTTTGGTAAACAAAATTTAACTTATAATTACTATGTTTTTCCCGATACATCACAAAATATTTTGGTTTATTACATTCCTGCTAAGACAAACAACAAAGAAACGCCATTAGGTGGTGATGTTCGCTATATAGTTTCAAAAGATGGTTCAAATATTTTGAGAATAACAAGATTACATAAATCTGTAATTATGATGCCACAGCCAGTAGAAGGTGCAATGGCAGGAATGCATTCGCATATAATTATTAAAACACCGGTTGAAACGGATGTGTTTTTTGTCTTGAGCCAAAGACCAAGATTACCACACTACATTTTCAGTGATAATGGAATGTATATCGTTAAATCGGATGGTGAAATATTACTTGAAAATAAATAATACAAATTCTGCGCCCTAACCAGTCGCTCAACCTGACGTGGTAACCGCGACACGCTCTGAGTTATGAGTGTTGAGTTCTCAAATGACAACTTACGATACGAAAGTAGATTTTAAATTTAAAAATATAATCCTGCGCGCTGGAACGTTACCACGCAGGTTAGCTCCAGTCCGTTAGCCGGCAAAAAGCAAGATCGTATATGTACAAAAAGTATTTTAATTACGTCGTATTTTTTTTTGCAATTGTAGGTTGTGATAAATCAAACCTTGTTCAATCAACACAAACACCAGAGTTTGTTCTTAATAAAATAAATTGCAGTGCAAAAGTGTATTACCGTAATGATTCAGTTATGATTACTCAATTAAACTATGGTTTAGACGGTTATTTTCGTCATAGTTATGGTCGAGTCACAAATCAGATTATCTCTATTAATAGTTTTGTTGATACAACCGATTTTTCAAGTGTTCCAGAAAATCCAGATCCAATTAATCCTCCGGTTGCATCAATTCAAATCAACATCCCAAATATTCTCGAAAATGTTGACAGTGTAAAAATCTACGCAAAAATATTTGGAGTGTATTTTACAGATTCGACGAAACAAAAGTTCAATGGTGAATTTTATCATTTTGACAGTGCGACAGTAAGAATACAACGCATACATTTGGATTTGCCGGCTAACCAGTCGCTCAAGCTGACGTGCAAACCGCCGACGCTCTTAAATATTAAGTGTGGTGTAATCAACTTACAACATATGTTACGAAACAGGATTTTAAATTTAAAAACATAATCAACGCGCTGGAGCATTTGCACGCAGCTTAGCTCCAGTCCGTTAGGCAACAAGAAGAAACATTTGAACAATACCTTATGAGTAAAATAATAAGAACAACATTAATCCTGTCCTTAATTATTGTTGGGTGTAGTACAAAGGATCGATCTGAAAATCAAATGAATAGTTTAAAAAAGGACTCATTACTAAAAGATTCTTTTATTTTAGAAAATCCCATATTACAAACACTCGACACAATAAAAGTAATCCTCTTTGAGAAATCGAGTGAGAATAATAATGAAGTTCAGTTTGAGGGAACCGATAAACCAAATATTTATCAAGACTCACTGGGCACACTTTTTAAGTATCCAAATTACAGTGTGGTTATACTGAAACAAAATGAATTTGCCGGCGATATCATCAAAGTATATAACGATGTAAATGTTTATGCTGATAGTGCGGTAATTTATCTCGCAAATCCAATTTATAATGGTGCTGAGATGGGAGAATGGTTCAAAGGCTTAAAGGATAAATATCTCTTTCTCGATTTAGGAACTGGGCCAGATCGTGGCCTCGATGTTGTTGATTTATCAACTCGAAAGTCAATATTGGTTTGTTCTTATTCAACACCCATATCAATTGATACTAATTTTGTAATAACATTTTATACTGATTCTGAAGAAGAGGCAACACCTAAGAACCACCCCCAATTTAAAGAGTTAATAGAAGGTGGAGTGACACCAACTATAGAAGAAGAATGTACATTCAATATTAAAACACGAGAATTATTACGAACTGGTAGAAAAAGAGGAGGAGTAATGAATTAATCTCCTTGTTGCCTAACCAGTCGCTCAAGTTGACGTGGTAACCGCGAACGCGATTTTTGTATTCAAAGTTGAAATATTTAAGCACAACATACGATTCAAACAGTTGTTGGCGAGTTAATCAAGGTCGCGTTCGCGTAAAAACGTTACCACGCAACTTAGCTCCAGTCCGTTAGGCAACACGAAGCAAAAGTGGTGTAATTCCAAAAAAGCATAAAACGAAATTACGACACCTGCATTCATAAATCATCCAATTGCCAACAATTGGGGTCGAAGTCAGGAAAAGTTGTTCAAAATAAGCAATCACTTAAAGAAGAAAGTTCAGTTGTAATTGTTGGCAATTGTTCAACAAGCTCGCGTGTTGCCTAACGAGTCGCTCAAGTTGACGTGGTAACCGCGGCGTTGGATTTCAATCGAATGTTGAAAAACGAGAACACAACATACGATAGCACAAGTTATCAGCAATTCACAAAATGTATTTCGTGGCCGCGATAAAACGTTACCACGCAACTTAGCTCCAGTCCGTTAGGCAGCCTTTAAGAAAGTTTTATCGAGGAAGAATTCGTGCGAGAGAGTTCTTCGGTGCCTTTAGGGTTAGTAATGATTTCACCAATAAATCAATCGTAACAGTGGGATCACCGGATTCCATTTTTGCAACACGAGATTGACTAGACTTTATCATTTTTGCAAAGTCTTTTTGAGTCAATTTTAATAAACGGCGACGTTTTTGAAGGTTTTTACTTAACGAGAGCTTTAGTTCAATATATTCGGATTCTTGCTGGTTGAGATTGAGAAATTCATCAACACTTCCAATTTTCCAGCCGGCTGCTTCCAGTTTTTGTTTTTTGTTCTTTTCCATAGATAATTCCTGTTGTTTATTGAGCGTCATATAAACGAATTCGCTTTTTACATTGGTCAATAATATTTTTGGGTGTTTGTTGTGTCTTTTTCTTAAATATTTCAAGAATGACAATTGCATCCGGATCAATACGATAGATTAACCGCCAAATTGTAGTTTCATCAGTTATTCGTAATTCATGGCAGCGTGGTCCAATTGATGGCATAGGACGAGACCAAGGAAGCGAGATCAAATCACCACGCTGCAGTTTGCGAAGTAGGAATCCAGTTTCTATTCTTGCAGCTTGTGACATTGGCGGAGTTTTTACTTCACCATGTAACCAGGCAAGTGGTTTATGATCATTGCTCATACATAATTAAGATATGTCATATCTGACATATAGTCAAGTGGTAAATATTAATTAAAACAGGCTGCCTAACCAGTCGCTCAAGTTGACGTGCAAACCGCCGTCGCTCTTTGCCGAAAGTGTTGAGTTCTAAAATGACAACTTACGATACGCGAGTTCATTTTTAATTAAAAATATAGCCGGCGCGCTGGAACGTTTGCACGCAACTTAGCTCCAGTCCGTTAGGTGCCACGAAATATGCATACAACAAAATCAATACTAGTGTTAATCGTACTAATCAACATTGTCCTTGTAGCTCAAAAACGGACAAAGCATAATTCGGAAGTTTATTCCGGCAAAGTGGCAATATTTTATGGTCCTAACCAAGCAGAGTTTGATAGTCTTGCCAAATATGAAGATTCAGGCATTGAAGAAGTTGTTAGCGATTTTCAATATTACGCTAATAATCTCAAGGATATCTTAAAATCAAAAAATATAAAAATGGTAATGTCTAGTGCGGAAATTATTGAAGTGAAGTATTCAAAGAGAAGTTTTAAGTTCGAACGTCTTAAATCTACTGAAATAGTTGGAGTAATATTGTGCGATGGTATTCTGAAGCCCAAAATATTGTTTGGCGTGAATACGGATGTTGATCTCGAACCAGAAATATCATCGTACTTCAAAATAAAATAACGTGGCACCTAACCAGTCACTCAAGCCGACGTGGTAACCGCGACGCGCCCTGAGTTTTGAGTGTTGAGTTGTCAAATGAGAACTTACGATAATAACAGTTATCAGCAATTTAAAAACACAATCCCGCGCTCTGGAACGTTACCACGCGGCTTAGTTCCAGTCCGTTAGGTTGCAGAAAACCTCAAACTATGAAATCATTTCTCTTACTGATTGTTGTAATAACAAATGTCTTTTGCCAAGACTCAGAAAAATTAGTGGTATATGGAAATATGGGAATTGGATTATCTCAAGGAGGTTTCCAAGACCACGACGGCGGAACGGTGGCACGGCTTGGTGTTTCATTAAGCATGTATTACCTTCATATTAAAATTGATAGAACTATCAATAATGAACCATCGATATTTGAACCCCCCGAAAAGATTACTTCATATTCTGGTTTAATTGGTGTTTCCACTCAACCCTTTCGTAATCTACCCGAATTATTTGTTGTTGGGAAATATGGTATAGGAAATGGCGAAAAGATAAAACGCGGTAAAATTATCTTTTACAGACCATTTGACGATGATTATGAGATTATATCAGAGAAGTATACAACAAATATATTGGAATTAGATTTAGAACTCAGGTTTCAATATTTCGGAATGTATTTGGGAGGATTCTTTGAGTTTAATAGAAGATTCGATATTTACGGAGTAACTGTGGGTGCAATATTCGGGAATTTTTAACTGCAACCTAACCAGTCGCTCAAACTGACGTTGCAACCGCCGACGCGCTCAGGTTTTGTAAGTTGAGTTTTCTAAACACAACTTACGTTACGAAACACCATTTTAAATTTAAAACTTTAATCCACGCGCTGGAACGTTGCAACGCAGCTTAGCTCCAGTCCGTTAGCCCGCTCTGCTGGCGGCAAAATAAAATGTTGCTCTAGTTTTGTAGTTCAATTTGAGATTTGTTGTAAAATCAAAAAAAACAAATAAACAGTTCATTAACATTCAAAAGTTGTTGTGCAATTCAACATGGCTTACGCCAGCCGCCAGCAGTGTGGCGTTTCAAAAAATAGTTTTAGCGGGCTAACCAGTCACTCAAACATGACGTGCAAACCGCGACGCGCTTTGAGTTTTAAGTGTTGAGTTCTCAAATTACAACTTATGACAGCGATAGTTATCAGCAATTTAAAAACACAATCCAGCGCGCTGGAACGTTTGCACGCAGTTTAGTTCCAGTCCGTTAGGCACGCAGAAAATACATTCGAAAATGATTAATAAAATAATAAAATTGAATTTATTCTTTATAGTCTTCCTTAATTCGCAGACTACAGGATATTTACCCCTTGATATAGGTAATGAATGGACATTTGGTACTCTCTATACCCATGGGAAAATAAAAGTTGTATCCGAAGAGCTTATTAACGGAAAAGTTTACAAACTTGTGTATTGTTCAATTGGACATCCTGATACAATGTTTTTAAGACAAGAAGATAGCAAGGTATATCATTACTCCAAGTATGATTCATTGGAAATATTGTATTACGATTTTACTGCGCCCAAAGATTATATGTTTTTTGATAAGGGAGGTTATTTTCGTAAATGTATCGAAAATAAATTAACCACATATCTTAACGTTGAAAGACGTTCGTGGGGATTTGTTTATGGAAGGAGTTGTGTTGATTGTTCTTTTTATCAATATTTAATCGATAGTATTGGGTGGTATAGATTAGAAGGTGCTTTCTATTATTTAGTACTAACAGAAGTTGTAATAAATGGGAAACGTATAATCACAAAGGTTGACAAAAACCATGATAATATTATTGATACATATTATTTAAGTTTGGTTGTTTATCCAAACCCATTTAATCCAAATACAACTATTCAATATTCAATTCCAACAAGTTCCAACGTCCGAATCGATTTGTACGATATTTTGGGTCAAAAGAAGATGAGTGTTTATGAGCGATTTTCTTCCAGTGGTTTGAATAATATAATATTGGAAGGGAATAATCTATCTTCAGGAATGTATTTTTTACGTTTGTTAACTGCAAGTGGTAGTATTACAAAAAAAGTGTATTTGCTAAAATGATCTGCTGCGTGCCTAACCAGTCGCTCAAGTTGACGTGGTAACCGCGAACGCGATTATTGTATTCAAAGTTGAAATATTTAAGCACAACATACGACAGAAACAGTTTTAAATTAATTAATCAAGGTCGCGTTCGCGTAAAAACGTTACCACGCAACTTAGCTCCAGTCCGTTAGGCACGCTTAAATGAATATGTCAAAATTAAAGAAAGTAATATTATTGTTCGGTATGATCTATTGTTGTGGGTCATCAGCGACTATAAAGGGTACTTTGAAACTTGAAGATGGCCAAAAATCATTTGAGCTTTTTTCAGTTTATCTTCTAAATGAAAATCTTGGAAGCTTAGTAGATGGAAATGGTAATTATGTCATTGATAATGTACCAATGGGCAAACACATTCTAAGAATTAATGGTCTTTTATACATAACTCAAACGGATACAGTGATAATTTATGATTTGAACCAAACAATCATTTGTAACGCAATGATAAAGGTTCCTTGGGTGGAATCCACCAACGATATTGAAAATTACCATAAGGCAATAGAAAAAGAAAATACAAAACAGCCAATTCTAACGTTAAAATTGGATTGTTATACATTTAGAGAAGGTTTTCTTACTCTTCACGCTTCGATGCAAAATAATTCAGACATTTCGTTCACGTTGCTTCGTGTTTTTGAATGTATTGAACCAATCGAGGCTATAGTCAAAGATAGCAAGGGAACAATAGTTCCTCGAATTATGATGAGAACTGATTGTGTAGGTGAAAAAATATTCCCTGATAGAGATGATGTAATTAGTGTACCAGAACGTCAGACTATTGATTATTCTCCAGTGAAACTTTGGATGTATGATTTCAGAGAATTGCCAGCAGGAAAATATACAATAATGTTAAAATACAGGTTTCAAAAACCAGATCGGTTATGTTGCTATGGTTTTGATGCAGAATACAAAACAAAATATCAAGAGGAATTAAACACGCTCACTACCTTGCTGCGAGGAGAATACGTTTCATCAAATTCAATTACATTTGAAAATAAGCATTAGTTAAAGCGTGCCTAACCAGTCGCTCAACCTGACGTGGTAACCGCGACGCGCTCTGAGTTTTAAGTGTTGTGTTCTCAAATGACAACTTACGATACGAAAGCAGATTTTAAATTTAAAAACACAATCCAACGCGCTGGCACGTTACCACGCAGGTTAGCTCCAGTCCGTTAGGCAGCAAGAATTACTGGAAGCAATATTTAATGAGAATATTAACTTTATTTTTTCTCTTGTCCTTTTCAGTATTTACTCAACCCAAGGTTGTAATATACTCCGGTATCAATTCGCCAACACAGCTTGGTTCTATTGATGAAACAACATATCTGTATCCAAATTGGAATGTTGGTATAAATGCTGGTTTTGGACTTGAATATATTTTAACAAACCAATTGTCAATCACACCAACAATCGAATTCAATTACTATTCTTTCAATCGTTATTCGCCTGAAGTAATGATTCCAGAAAATAGAGTAGAACATTCAACTGGCGAAGCATCTCAAATAACCAGATTATTTGTTGATTTTAAGCTGTTTGATCTTCCCGACGATAATTTTAGAGTATATTTCTCTTCTGGTGGTGGATATGTAATTGAAAGAATTGGTTTAGTTCGAGTTACGTGGTCCGATTTATCTTCTTCTGAGTTTAATTCAAGCATTCAATTCCCTAATAAGAATTATTTTGTGCATACGTTGGGAATTGGTTTTCAATTAAAAGTATTACCTCAAATTGATTTAGACATTGCTTGGAAGCATTACACTAATTACTCGGATCGTGTTCATTATTCATTAAATATTGGCGCTGTTTATCAATTATAAAACAACTTGCTGCCTAACCAGTCGCTCAACCTGACGTGGTAACCGCGACGCGCTCTGAGTTTTGAGTGTTGAGTTTTCAAATGACAACTTACGATACGAAAGTAGATTTTAAATTTAAAAACAGAATCCCGCGCGCTGGAACGTTACCACGCAGGTTAGCTCCAGTCCGTTAGCCCGCTCTGCTGGCGGCAAAATAAAATGTTGCTCAAGTTGTGTAGTTAAATTTGAGATTTGTTGTAAAATCAAAAAAAACAAATAAACAGTTTTTTAACATTCAAAAGTTGTTGTGTAATTCAACGTGGCTTACGCCAGCCGCCAGCAGTGTAGCGTTTCAAAAAATAGTTTTAGCGGGCTAACCAGTCACTCAAACATGACGTGCAAACCGCGACGCGCTTTGAGCTTTGAGCTTTGAGTGTTGAGTTCTCAAATGACAACTTACAATACGCGGTATCATTTTTAATTTAAAATCAATCCCGGCGCTCTGGAACGTTTGCACGCAGTTTAGTTCCAGTCCGTTAGGCGGTAGCGAAACAACATTAAAATGTGGAAAATAGTAGTTAAATACTCAATGCTTAATTCACTGGTATCGTTCAGTTTAATACTGATGCAATACTACGCACTCAAAAGACACTTTCATTGGCATTCATTTTCAAATGATGTATTAATGTTTTTCTTCTGCTTCTTATCTGTAATCGGTATTAATTATGAATTTAAAAAGTATTTGAAATTTGATATCACTAATAAAAAAAGATTGCTTACAAATATTTACTCTATAACAATGGCAGGTTTTGTTATTGGTGTTTTGTCTTTTGTTTATGTGACGTTCATTAATACAGAATACTCTACCGATATGGTTGCTTTAACGTTGAAGCGAAACCCTGAATACTTACTCGCAAACGGAGCCGATTCAGAAGGGATGTATCTTGGCGCAATTATCGGCTACTCTTGGTTCGGTGTGTTAATATCGTATCCAATCAAATATATTTTTAACAGTGTGATAATATCAGCATTTATTTATTTTGCCACATTAATCAAGCGCTACCGCCTAACCAGTCGCTCAAGTTGACGTGCAAACCGCCGTCGCTCTTTGGCGAAAGTGTTGAGTTCTCAAATGACAACTTACGATACGCAGGCTCATTTTTAATCTAAAAATACAACCAGCGCGCTAGAACGTTTGCACGCAACTTAGCTCCAGTCCGTTAGGCGGCACAAAATAAGTATCTACCAATTACAATTCAATATGAAGAAGATTATTTTTGTTGGAATATTATTTGCAATGATCATTTTTGGTTGCGATGAAAAATCTACGATAATTCAACAGGTGAATATCGCATCTCCTACGACGTCTATAACTACAGTAAATCTTCCTGGTTATTATTTGAACGTGGTTAATGGAGTTGATTATACTAAAGATACAATACACATAGTATCATTCAGTACTGATAGTATCATTATTAATGTTTCCTCAGTCAGTTATGCAAATGGTAGAGTAATTATTTCACTTTATGATTCAAAGAGTGTAATACTTCGAGAAGATACTATTTCCGGCACTAAATCTATTATAATTGATAGATCACTTTCTGGTTCGATAAAATCTATTCGATTTCGCTCTAATAATTTTACCGGCATTCTATCTGTATCGATAACATCTGTACACCAACAGCAACGCAAAGATTTAATATTTGGTATTTGGGATTGGATTGCGAGCTATGGTGGTGGATCCGTCATAACACCAAAGAGTGTAGGGTATACAGTAAAACATATTTATTATCGTGATAGTACGTTTGAAATTTATAAAAGGGATACTGTTTTTCAAAAGGGAGTATTCTCAATTCGAAGGGATAAACGTTGGCCATCGTATCCTGATAGTGGTCTTGTAATGTTTAGAATATTCTCAAATACTAATACTTGGAATAGTGCAGTAGAATTTAATGGCCAGGATACTTTAATGTTTGCGGGAGTAGGTGCGCTTGATGCAGATGGAGAATTATTTTCTAGAAAGTAATTGTGCCGCCTAACCAGTCGCTCAAGTTGACGTGGTAACCGCGAACGCGAATTTTGTATTCAACGTTGAAATTTCTAAACACAACATACGGTAGCGGTAGTTATCAGTAAATTAATCAAGGTCGCGTTCGCGTAAAAACGTTACCACGCAACTTAGCTCCAGTCCGTTAGCCCGCTGGCAAAGAACGATGAACGAAAAATATACATATGAAGATCAAACGGAGACTCTCAAGCGTAAACGAGAACTAGATATTCTAATCAATGTTATTGAACCAGACTCCCAATATCAACCGTACTTTGTTTCTGACAAAGCAACAGTATATGATGTATTTGGGTACAGCGAACAAGAATTACGAAATTCACTTGAAACTCATTTCAAAATGAAGTTAGATATTTCATTAGATTTACCAATATGGAAGTTAATTGATGTGTTAAAACAGGCAGGTTGTTTTTAATAGATTTAATGTCCAGCGGGCTAACCAGTCGCTCAAGCAGACGTTGCAACCGCCGCCGCGCAAAAGTTTTTGAGTGTTGAGATTTCTAAATACAGCTTACGATACGAAAGCACATTTTTATTTTAAACTTTTAATCCAACGCGCTGGAACGTTGCAACGCAGCTTAGCTCCAGTCCGTTAGCCCGCTCTGCTGGCGGCAAATTAAAATGTTGCTCAAGTTTTGTAATTCAATTTGAGATTTGTTGCAAAATCAAAAAAACAAATAAACAGTTCTTTAACATTCAAAAATTGTTGTTTAATTAAATGTGGCTTACGCCAGCCGCCAGCAGTGTAGCGTTTCAAAAAATTAGTTTTAGCGGGCTAACCAGTCACTCAAACATGACGTGCAAACCGCGACGCGCTTTAAGTTTTGAGTGTTGTGTCCTCAATCGACAACTTACGATACGAACTGTTATCAGCAATATAAAAACATTATCCAACGCGCTGGAACGTTTGCACGCAGTTTAGTTCCAGTCCGTTAGCCCGCTCTGCTGGCGGCAAAATAAAATGTTGCTCAAGTTGTGTAGTTCAATTTGAGATTTGTTGTAAAATCAATAAAAGCAAATAAACACTCTTTAACATTCAAAAGTTGTTGTTCAATTCAACGTGGCTTACGCCAGCCGCCAGCAGTGTAGCGTTTCAAAAAATAGTTTTAGCGGGCTAACCAGTCACTCAAACATGACGTGCAAACCGCGACGCGCTTTGAATATTAAGTGTTGAGTTCTCAAATGACAACTTATGACAGCGATAGTTGTCAGCAATTTAAAAACACAATCCAGCGCGCTGGAACGTTTGCACGCAGTTTAGTTCCAGTCCGTTAGGCGGCAAATAAAAATATTCTACGAAGGTGAACAATGTTATATATGGTTTACGAAAAATTCAAAACGGTTGGCGCAAAAGCTGTTTACCAACGATCGAAAGAACGAGGAAGGATGTTACCGGAGGGATTGAATTATGTATCAAGTTGGGTTGATTTAGAATTCACGAAATGTTTTCAATTGATCGAAACGGAAGATTATGCACTGTTTTCAAAATGGACCGACCAATGGAAGGATATAGTGGGATTCGAGATAATTCCGGTTAGAACTTCGGCAGAAGCAATGGCGGTAATTGCGCCAACCTTATAATTTGCCGCCTAACCAGTCACTCAAACATGACGTGCAAACCGCGGCGCGCTTTAAGTTTTGAGTGTTGTGTTCTCAAATAACAACTTATGGCAGCGATAGTTATCAGCAATTTTAAAACACAACCCACCGCGCTGGAACGTTTGCACGCAGTTTAGTTCCAGTCCGTTAGCCAGCCTTAAAAAGTTTGGAGGAAGCAATGAATATAGACGAATCAAAAGTAGATGAAATCGTTTTGGCATTGTTACACCTAACGAGTTTTAAGGACAGCGAAATAAAAAGATCGTGGAAATCGTACGATTGGAATGTTTTAGACAGGTTACACGCGAAAGGTTTTATCAGTGATCCAAAAACAAAGGCGAAATCGGTAATACTATCCGATGAGGGGGTGCAACAAGTTCAGTTGGTCATTAAAAAATATTTTAGTCAGGCTGGCTAACCAGTCGCTCAAGCTGACGTAGCGACCGCGGCCGCAAATTTGTTATTCAAAGTTGTAAAAATTCAACGCAACATACGTCAGCGGTAGTTTTAAATAAATTAATCAAAGTTGCGTCCGCGTAAAAACGTCGCTACGCAGCTTAGCTCCAGTCCGTTAGCCCGCTCTGCTGGCGGCAAAATAAAATGTTGCTCAAGTTTTGCAGTTCAATTTGAGTTTTGTTGTAAAATAAAAAAACAAATAAACAGTTCTTTAACCTTCAAAAATTGTTGTTCAATTAAACGTGGCTTACGCCAACCGCCAGCAGTGTAGCGTTTAAAAAAATAGTTGCGCGGGCTAACCAGTCGCTCAAGTTGACGTGGTAACCGCGAACGCGATTTTTGTATTCAAAGTTGAAATATTTAAGCACAACATACGACAGAAACAGTTTTCAGCAAATTAATCAAGGTCGCGTTCGCGTAAAAACGTTACCACGCAACTTAGCTCCAGTCCGTTAGGCAACATGGAAAATGAATTGGACATAATTGATAAAGCCATTTTAACTCTTTATTACAAAAATACTTTTATAATAAAGGATCGACAATTCAATGTTGTTTTATTGATTAGAGAGAAGGATTGGCGACCTCTTTCGGCATCATGGTGGAAGAAGAAAGAAGCGTGTATAATCGGAGTAGATTATAACGGCAATTTTTATCTTAGAGTGTGCGATGGTACTGTTAGATTTTGGGATCATCAAAGCCAGAAGGATGAGATAATTGCCCAAAGTGTAAAAGAATTCATAACATATTTAACATAGGCTCCCATGTTGCCTAACCAGTCGCTCAACCTGACGTGGTAACCGCGACGCGCTTTGAGTTTTGAGTGCTGAGTTCTCAAATGACAACTTACGATACAAACAGTTATCAGCAAATTAAAAAACAATCGCGGCGCGCTGAAACGTTACCACGCAGGTTAGCTCCAGTCCGTTAGGCGCACCTGGATGGAATGATTTGTTGAAGCACGTTCGTGTGGGGCTTGCCAGTGCAGATGCCGGCGTCGCGCCAATTCAAATCGCACAATTGATTCTAGGAGAATTGATATGAGAAAGATTACTCTCGCAGTCCGTCAAACGATGGATGGTGTTATCCAAGATCCGAACACGCCATCTGACTACTTTAAGCAGGGCTGGTCCCCAGCGTTCTGGGATGACAAGGCTATGGCAGTTTATGACAGCATATTTGGAGCACCCTTCGACCTGCTTTTAGGCCGTAAAACTTACGATGTATTTGCCGGCTATTGGCCACATCACACAAAAGGTTTTGTCATCGCCGAAGGTATTGCAAAAGCAAACAAGTATGTGTTGACGCACAGAGAAGATACTTTTGCTTGGGATAACACATTCAGACTTCGCGGAATAGATGATATAAAGAAACTAAAGGCAAGTGAAGGTCGCGACCTACTCATCCAAGGCAGCGCTTCACTCTATCCACCACTTCTTGTCGAAGGATTGATTGACAAGATTTACATCTTGACCTTCCCGGTAGTAATCGGGAGTGGCCAACATCTATTTGGACCCGGTACGCCAATTAGCACTTTTAGACTCGTTAGAACCGAAGTTTCGACAACAGGGATTATTATTGCTAACTACGAACCGTCAGGGGAGACACCCATCCGACCCAAAGAGTGAAGCCGATTTCAAGCGACGAGAACAGATGAAGAGAGTAGGATAAAGATAAAGATGGTTTGGGACACACCACGCAAAAGCAGGTCAGTTCGTGAATGCACGAATTCGATGTGTGCGCCTAACCAGTCGCTCAACCTGACGTGGTAACCGCGGCCGCAATTTTTGTATTCAAAGTTGAAAATTCTAAACACAACATACAACATATTTAGTAATCGGCGAGTTAATCGGCATTGCGTCCGCGTAAAAACGTTACCACGCAGGTTAGCTCCAGTCCGTTAGGGCGCCTAAAAATATGATACGAATAGTAATTAGCATACTTTTTTTATTAACAATATCGGAAAGTCAATCCAAAAGATACTCAAATATAGGGTTTAAGATTCTGACTGATAAAAAAATATCTATTTTTTTAGAATCGAAAGGATATGGCAAAGCCAAATCTTTATTTGACATAAAATCAAATAAGGTAAAACCAATAAACAATTATCTATATCATCGGATCTCAAAAAATCTAATTTTAGTGTTTATTTCATATTATCCCGATGCTTATCAGGAGGGATATTTACTATCGTTGAATTTGGAAGGTAATATCGAGGTTATAGACAGAAATGGTCCATATTCAGAAACAGTGATAAAGAATATTAAATCTAAAAAAGAAATCGAACCAGGTTCGTATGAAATAACAATTGATAATTATAATGATCCCAATGATACAAGCGCTAACTTTACAGAAATATATTCTCTGTACCAAGGACGTTTTTATCGTAAGGCGCCCTAACCAGTCGCTCAAGTTGACGTGGTAACCGCGAACGCGATTTTTGTATTCCAAGTTGAAATATTTAAGCACAACATACGATTCAAACAGTTATCAGCAAATTAATCAAGGTCGCGTTCGCGTAAAAACGTTACCACGCAACTTAGCTCCAGTCCGTTAGCCTGCACAATCAGCTATTCCAATAATATGAAAAAAGTGATTTTTGTTTCAATACTTGTTGTAATGTTCTTGCAGAGTTGTAAAGAAAATGTTGTAGATATTCGAAGTGGTCCGGCAGCTGTACCACGGATGAATCTATCAATCGGTAATTCATGGACTTATAATTTTAGGATATATAATAAGAATGGAAATGTCACTGAATCGTATAATTATTATAGAAGGATATTGCGCGATACAATGATTGCAACTGACCAATTCTATATTATTAATGAGGATACTGCAAAAGCCTCAAATAGTATATCGAAGTTGGCAATTGAAAAAAATGACGGTTATTATGAAGTATACTCACATAGAGATTCTGGCTCTATTATTAGAGAGTCTCTATTGTTGACCTATAAATATCCTGCTTCAGTAAATTCGAAATATTTATTCCCATCAGTATTTAATCAAACAACCTATGATACGACTACCATTGAATCGATAAACAGCAATATTCTCGTAGTAGCTGGAGAATTTAACTGTTATAAATATGTTACCAATAAAAATATATATGGAATTGATAGCATGAATATCCCATCAGTACTCACAATTGGTTATGAGATTGCTTATGTTTCTGAGAAAGGTGTTGCAAAAATTGAAGCGTATGGTTTCTCTACATCAACACGAATACCATATTTATTAGCAGTGATGGAATTGAAAAGTTATAATTTAAAATAGATGTGCAGGCTAACCAGTCGCTCAACCTGACGTGGTAACCGCGGCCGCAATTTTTGTATTCAATGTTGAAATTTCTAAACACAACATACGGTAGCGATAGTTATCAGCAAATTAATCAAGCTTGCGTCCGCGTAAAAACGTTACCACGCAGGTTAGCTCCAGTCCGTTAGCCCGCAATTGTTGGCGGCAAAAGTAAAATATGGGGCGAGCGAGGTTTATAAATCGAGTTTTGTTTAAGCAACAAGAAATAGAAACAAATCGTTCTTTAACATTCAAAAGTTGTTGTTCAATTTAACATGGCTACACCAACCGCCAACAATTTCTGTAAATTAAATAGTTGTGTTCTTTAAAGATGTCGTACAAAGTCAAAACAGTCTGCGATTTAATTTCCATTGCGGGCTAACCAGTCGCTCAAGCCGACGTTGTAACCGCGCCCGCGCTTGAGTTGCGAGTGTTGAGTTCTCAAATGACAACTTACGATAGAAATAGTTATCAGCAAATTAATAATCAATCGCGGCGCGCTGGAACGTTACAACGCGGCTTAGCTCCAGTCCGTTAGGCAGCGCGAAATAAACACTCTACAGATATTGATATGCAAAAATATGTAGTCTACGAAGACACCAAGACAAAATTCATGGCTCTTTTGGATGAATCCGAAAACTACTGGTGGATTGGATTCGTGATAATTATACCTGGGTTGATATGGGGACTCATTCTTTCTGATTACCATGAAATCATGATTATTGTATCAATCATTTCCATGTTTGTCATGGTCATGGTTACTTGGTCCTTTAACGAAACTGCCCCAATCTCTATAACAATAGAGAATGATCAGATTGTTGTTGAGACAAAAGAAATATTTAAGGAGTATTCTTCTAATACAACTATTGATAAGGAATCGATAAGTAATGTAGTATTCTCTATATCTGCGATTAATTACTACACATTCACTGGCAAGATGAAGGTATTATTAACAGATGGAGATTCAATTACCATTTATTCCTGCGGGTTCAATTCAATCAAGAAAGTTCATAATGATGCCATGCAATTAATGGATGCTATTTATCGCATACTTAATCTATCAGTCGAAATCGAGGATCATACTTAATACGCGCTGCCTAACCAGTCGCTCAACCTGACGTGGTAACCGCGGCCGCAATTTTTGTATTCAATGTTGAAATATCTAAGCACAACATACGACAGAAATGGTTTTAAATTAATCAATCAAGCTTGCGTCCGCGTAAAAACGTTACCACGCAGGTTAGCTCCAGTCCGTTAGAACACACGAAATATTTAATTCGTAGTTGTTTGCATTGATCGTGAGGATAAGATGAAACTTATATCCATCTTCTTTATTTTTATTACAACGATGTTTTTCAATTCAAATAAACTTTTTTCACAATCACGTATATGGTTGAATCCCGGGATTAAATTAGGATATATATTCTCTGAAAATGGTGGTTTCACATATGGTTTCGAAGTTAGTCTTACAGGAGAAGGTAGTAAAAGTGCTTTATATGGCATTGTTTTGGATATCAATTACTGGAATGGTAGAAAGAAAATCCACTTGGGAGCTCAAGGTAGCTCTACTTCAACATCGGTTGGCTTATCTGTCGGCCCCACTTGGATTTTGGAGAATGGAGAAACAGATATTGGTTTGAGCGTAACTCCATTTATAGGATTTTACCTATTTCCATATTATGAGTACACCTCACGAAAAGAAAAATCAAGTATTAAAGAAATAGGTTTGTATTTAAAGTATCCACTCCAAATTAATGGGAAACCGTGGGAAATCCGGTAAGAAGATTTGTTAATCTAATATTCTACCGCGTGTGTTCTAACCAGTCGCTCAAGCCGACGTGGCGATCGCGGCCGCAAATTTGTTATTCAAAGTTGAAAAAGTTCAACACAACATACGTCATCGATAGTGATCGGAAAATTAATCAACGTTGCGTCCGCGGTACAACATCGCCACGCAGCTTAGCTCCAGTCCGTTAGGTGGCAGTAACAGGTATTTCATTTTATTTAAAGAAGTAGTTATGGCGAAACCAACAGGATTAACAAGGTATTATAAACAAGCGACTGATTATCTTTCAAATCCTAAAAAGATTAAAAGACTTTTGGCAGCCGTTGGTAGTTACACACAAAAATATCCGATTGAAGTGAAATCTTTTCTCAAAGATTTAAAATTGTTACTGGAAATACTGAAGGCGTGGTATTCGGGTAAATACACGACAATACCAACAAAGACTTTAATACTAATTATAGTCGCATTGGTGTATTTGATTACGCCAATAGATTTAATTCCAGATTTTTTACCTGGTGGTTTAATTGATGATGCCGCTGTAATAATGTGGGTATTAAAATCGATTGGTGAAGACATTAAAAAATATAAATTGTGGAAGAAACGTAAAAAGAAATAACACCGTCTGCCACCTAACCAGTCGCTCAAGCTGACGTGCAAATCACCGTCGCTCTTGAACTGATTGAGTTGAGAAATCTAAACACAACATTGTACACGCGACTTCGTTTTTAATTTAAAAATATAATCAACGCGCTGGAACATTTGCACGCAGCTTAGCTCCAGTCCGTTAGCCGGCTTAAAAATATATTGTACGAGTTAAAATGAAAATGTGGAGATATTTATTTTATAGACATTATAAGATCAGTCTTAGTTTTAATTCTATTGATCCAGAATTTGGATCTACACTTGGAATGGCTTTAATATTTTGGTTAAATTTATGGACGATTTTTGACCTAATATCTTTAATTATCAACCATCCTATCATAGTTGTTAACAAGACCATTGGAATATCGATGTTAATAGTCTCTGCTCTTATTCAGTATTATTTGTTCTTCTGGAAACAGAAGTATAGAGATATAGTGAAAGAGTTTAGCGGTATCGATAATGTAAAAAAGGAATCCTATTTGGATTATGTAATAACCATAAGCGTATTGGTTATTTCTGTTTCACTATGGGTATATTTTGATTCAACATTTACTGAACTGTTTCTAAATGCTAAATAATATAACTGTAAGCCGGCTAACCAGTCGCTCAACCTGACGTGGTAACCGCGACGCGCTTTGAGTTTTAAGTGTTGAGTTCTCAAATGACAACTTACGATACGCGACATCATTTTAAATTTAAAAACAGAATCCCTCGCGCTGGAACGTTACCACGCAGGTTAGCTCCCGTCCGTTAGGTTGCAGTAAACATCACACTATGAAGATAATTTGTTTGTTGATATTGTTCACAATTAATGCTTTCTGTCAAGACTTAGAAAAGTTTATTGCATACGGAAATATGGGATTTGGGTTGTCTCGTGGAGGTTATCAAGAATCTCAAGGAGGAACTGTAGCACGACTTGGCGTTTCAGTAAGTTATTATCATCTTCTTTTTAAAGTTGATAGAACAAGAAATAATGAATTTGCATTAATAGAACCTCCTGAAAAAATTACTTCATATTCATATTTAGTTGGAATATCAATTCAACCATTTCGAAATCTTCCTGAATTATTGATAAACGGAAAATATGGTATAGGCAAAGGTGAATTGATTAAACGAGGAAAAATTATTGTTTATAAGTTGTTAGATAATGAATATGATTTCATTTCTGAGAAGTATTCTACCAATATTGTAGAATTAGATTTAGAACTTAGGTTTCAATATTTCGGAATGTACTTGGGAGGTTTTTCTGAATTCAATCAAGGATTCAATGTTTACGGAATAACACTTGGTGCATTATTCGGTAACTTTTAAACTGCAACCTAACCAGTCGCTCAAGTTGACGTGGTAACCGCGAACGCGATTTTTGTATTCAAAGTTGTAATATTTAAGTACAACATACGACAGAAGCAGTTTTAAATTAATTAATCAAGGTCGCGTTCGCGTAAAAACGTTACCACGCAACTTAGCTCCAGTCCGTTAGCCAGCGTTGAATAGCATTCTACAATATTAAGTATGAAGACAAAAACTGATGTGCTTGAAGAAGTCGAAAAAGCATTTGCCTATTTAGTATCGTTGAAGTACTCAAAAGAATCGTATGATGCCGGCCCTGAGTATGGAGTAATATTCAGATCCAAGAAGCGAAATAGAGTTATCCATATTATACTTAAGGCATATACTGGCGGAATAATGGAGTGTAATATCACAAGATTATATCCAAAGTATTTTCCATTTATTTACAAGTCGTTTAATGAGAAAGTATTCATATCGATCAATGATATGTTCAAAACTGACGATGAATTTTCAAAGCTCAATTTATCTTTCAATGTTGATAATAAAAGAGAAGTTATAAACAATTATGCGAGATATGTTGAAACAAAATTGGCCGGCATCATATCAGGTGAATCTTGGATTAATTAATGTAACGCTGGCTAACCAGTCACTCAAGCCGACGTTGCGAACGCGGCGGCGATTTTCTTATCAAGTGTCAACTGATCTACACACAACTTACGATACGAAACTGCATTTTAAATTTAATCGGGCACCGAGGCCGCAAAAGCATTCGCAACGCGGCTTAGTTCCAGTCCGTTAGCCCGCATTGTTGGCGGCAAAAATGTAAATCAAAGTCGAGTTTTGTAAAAGTTTGCG
Source organism: Bacteroidota bacterium (assembly GCA_041658205.1). Lineage (NCBI taxonomy): Bacteria > Pseudomonadati > Bacteroidota > Bacteroidota bacterium. Next base: position 28,409 of record JBBAAO010000004.1, on the reverse strand, counting down.
AGCTCAGTTGATGCCAAAAAGTTAAAACAAAAAATTAGTTTCTATTATTCAAGTTTTGTGGTTTTCAATAATTGTATTTTACATCAGCCGCCAACAATATAGCGTTTCAAAAAATAGTTTCAGCGGGCTAACCAGTCACTCAAACATGACGTGCAAACCGCGACGCGCTCTGAGTTTTGAGTGTTGAGTTCTCAAATGGCAATTTACGACAGCGATAGTTATCAGCAATTTAAAAACACAGTCCACCGCGCTGGAACGTTTGCACGCAGTTTAGTTTCAGTCCGTTAGGTGGCTGCGCCAACGGCGAAAAAAGTGTAAATGGCAGTCAATGTTTGTGCATCAAGTGAAGATTTTACGGAGTTAAACAAGTTTATCAAGAGAAATTGTATTGAGGTTCGAGTGTAATCGAATCTAAAATTGGCTTCGCACGCCGTTGGCTCTAAAACTGAAGTGTATGTAGTTTGCGAACGCACAAGTTAAAAAACAGTTTTCAAAACTCGGCAAACTACAAATATAATAGCAGCCACCTAACAAGTCGCTCAAGCTGACGTGCAAATCGCCGTCGCTCTTAGTCGGATTGTGTTGTAAGATTTAAACACAACATAGTACACGCGACTTCATTTTTAATTTAAAAATACAACCAACGCGCTGGAACATTTGCACGCAGCTTAGCTCCAGTCCGTTAGGTGGCTGCGCCAACGGCGAAAAAAGTGTAAATGGCAGTCAGCGTTTGTGCGCCAATTGAAGATTTTACGGAGTTAAACAAGTTTATCAAGAGAAATTGTATTGAGGTTCGAGTTTTTACGAATCTAAAATTGGCTTCGCACGCCGTTGGCTCTAAAACTGAAGTGTATGTAGTTTGCGAACGCACAAGTTAAAAAACAGTTTTTTAAAACTCGGCAAACTACAAATATAATAGCAGCCACCTAACAAGTCACTCAAGCTGACGTTGCAATCGCGGCTTGGGTTTTAATCATAAGTTGAAAAACGAAAACACTACATACGACAGCGGAAGAGAAAACGAAATTACAAATAGTGTTTTCGAGGCCGCGATAAAACGTTGCAACGCAGCTTAGTTCCAGTCCGTTAGGCAGCAATAAACAATATGATACTAAAATTATTAGGTTCGATTATACTTTTCATTATTGCAATTGTTGAAAAGTATTGGAGTAAGGAAATATCGAAAAATAAGTACATCAAAAGAGGATTCCTTGTTCTTTTGATTTTGAGTTTATTGTTCAGTGCTTTTACAATTATACTGGATGATATTGAAACAAATATTAGCCTAAAAAAACAAGAGGATGTTCAAGCAGAATTAATTAGAAAGAATGATAGTCTAAAAATTCAACTAGATAGTTTGTTAAAAGTAATAAATAACAGTGAAAAGAATTCGGGGGATCGTAGTTTAATACTTCAATCTAAAATTAGTGAAGTTAAAGACAAATTAGAACCATTCATAAAATTAGCAGTAAAAAAGTATCCTAATTTGAAAATAGACGAAGCATTAGAAAAATTACAAAATGAAATAATTGAAACAAAAAAACTTGCTCAACCTAATGCCATACGATTTCACAAAAAAGAAGTGACGCAAAATACTGATGGCTATACTCTTAAATTATTTTTCATTACTACTAAAAATGAGCCATTGGGGACAATTGCCATAGGTGTTTCAATTTTAGGATTAAATTTAAGTGTAATACAAGACATTTGGCCTCACCTTGATGGCGGCGCCTTTTCAACAGGTCCTGATTCAAAATTAATTACTAGTAATGGGAAACAAGCACGAATTATTTATTCATTAATAGGTATGGGAAGACCCGTCATAGAAATAAAAGTATCAGCAAAGTGCAAATTTAGAGTTGAAGGTAATAATGATTTACCAACTTTCGACATTGAAATGTGATCTTGCTGCCTAACCAGTCGCTCAACCTGACGTGGTAACCGCGGCCGCAATTTTCGTATTCGAAGTTGAAATATCTAAACATAACATACGACACATTTAGTAATCGGCAAGTTAATCGACATTGCGTCCGCGTAAAAACGTTACCACGCAGGTTAGCTCCAGTCCGTTAGGCAACAAAAACGAGGTCATATGAAATTAAATATAATACTCATTAGCATAATTCCACTTTCACTTTTTATTATTTCTTGTGAATCTCCTGTTCCCTCCAAACATAATATAGTAAACGAACCGCCGGTCATTACAATTACAGGAATTGATTCAAGTATGTTATTTGGGGATACTTTAAAACTTACCCTTCATGTTTCGGATGCGACATTAAAAAACGGATCGGTGGATTTCGGCGATAGTAATATTGTTGTATTTAGTATTAAGGAGTCGGTTATCGATACAACACTTTTTCATTACTACAAATCTCAAAGTTTCTACGGTATTTCAGCATCATTTAACGATGGGGAGAATACATCCACAAAGAATATCAGGGTTATGGTTTTAAACTTCTTCACACCGACCTTAACACTAGTACCAAATAAATCAACTCTTAATTTATTTGAGGACACGCTAAGGATTACTCTCCATGCTGATGATTTTTCATTATCAAATGGGTTCCTCGACTTCAAAGATGGGACGATAATGACATTTCCTCATTTGAGTCATGTTCTGGATACAACTGTTGAACACATTTATTCGCATTCTGGAGCATATTCCGTTGCAGCATCATTTGGTGATGGTGAAAAAGTTACAACAAAGAATCTTGATGTCACAGTATCAGACCCTCCGCCAATCGTAACCATAACTACCGATACAACATCTCTCAGCTATGGCGACACGCTAAAAATTAAACTTCATGCATACGATCGCACATTGTTCAGTGGATCTGTCGATTTTACAGATGGAACAATCTTGATATTTTCAAATTTGAATCGAGTATTAGACACCACTATTTACCATGTGTACTCACATCTTGGAATGTATCACGTATCGTCAATTTTTAGTGATGGAATAAGATCTACAACCACATCTGCACTAATAACAATTAATCCCAGAACTCAGAAGCGATATTATGAACTGTTATTGCCCATTGGTACATCCTGGCAATTTTCATATTCTAAATTAGGCCGCAATGATTTATCCCTAGAATATTCGAAACAATGGGGGATTCACGAATGGAAAATATTAAAGTCTTCGATTGTCAATCAAGATACGGTCCTTACTGTTCGACAGATTATGAATGATTCTGTTCGTACTTCGGAATTTATAGGGATAGGGTATTCTCATAAGTATTATGCAGTAAACGAAACTTCACAATTTACAATAATTACTTCAAGTAATGTAATTCATTTCAATGCTCCAGTAGTAGGAGGTTCTATTAGTGTTCCGAATCGAACCTACGTCATCTCATACCCAATCAAAATCGAGAAGTATTCTGATTATATGATATTTGAAGATGAACATGGGCCAACAGAATATCATTATTCATGGGGTTATGCTCCTGCCAAATCTTCTATTCAAGAAAATCTTAAATTAATTTTGTTTAAAAAACCATAGGTACCAAAAGATATTTTCAAAAATATGTTGCCTAACCAGTCGCTCAACCTGACGTGGTAACCGCGAACGCGATTTTTGTATTCAAAGTTGAAATTTCTAAACACAACATACGATTGCGGTAGTTTTAAATAAATTAATCAAGTTCGCGTTCGCGTAAAAACGTTACCACGCAACTTAGCTCCAGTCCGTTAGGCAACACAGAATAGGCAGTCGTTAAAGAAGGGATTTATAATTACGAGCTCCGTGGAGTATGCGATAAACAATGATGGTTGTATCTTCGATTTTATAGAATACTAAATATTCAAGCACTATTAGATATCTGTATCCTAATCGAAGCAGCTCTTCATCATTTGGAATCCGCCCTAATTGTGGGTTGCGTTCGAGAAGTTGAAGATTAGATTCAATTTTATCGGCAATGGAAATGGCAGCCGAAACATTTTCCCCCAAGATATAGTCGATAATCTCATTAAAGTCTTGTTCTGCTGTGGATAAGAGTCGTGTGGTATATTTGATTTTAGCCACGAATCTTTTTCCGGATGTCTTTCATAATTTTATCAAGAGGGCGACCTTTGTCACCAGCAGTTCGTTGAGATTCGGCTACTGCAAGTTTTGAATATAGTTCGAGTTTTTTCTGTAATTGGCTATAATGTGCAATAGACATTACTACCATATCACCTTCGCCGTTTTTGGTGATGAAAATTGGCTCACTTGAGTTGTGGACGAAATTGGAGATCTCATTTGATTTATTTCTGAGATCTGATATTGGTCGAATGGTTGGCATTGCGATGCTCCTTTTTGTATCAATATAATATCATTTATATGATAAATCAATATACCTGTGTTGCCTAACCAGTCGCTCAAGTTGACGTGGTAACCGCGAACGCGATTTTTGTATTCAACGTTGAAATATTTAAGCACGACATACGATTCAAACAGTTATCAGCAAATTAATCAAGGTCGCGTTCGCGTAAAAACGTCCGCCAAAAAGACGGCGGACAAGTTACCACGCAACTTAGCTCCAGTCCGTTAGCCCGCACCGAATTAGCGCAGCAAACGTTCTTGGAGAATGGTCTGGATGTCTCGTCTTCCATCAATAACACAATGAATAGAGACTATGTTAGAGTCGATCGAATAGAATATCCGGTAGGGTTTGTAGTGCAATTCACGGAATTCGACTACTCCAATATCGAATAATTCGGAAGGGATATGGCCTCGAAATGGAAGAGTCTTCAATCTATTGCAGGTTTTACGTAGCGCAACGTAAATTTTGTCAGCTTTTTCAACTGAATCATTTATGGCGATATACGTGTAAATGGCGAAAATATCGTTTTCGGCTTCTACATCAATGACAACGTCATACTTTTTCATTTTTGAATGCCGCTATTCGTTTGTCGAGGTTGGTGAAGGAAGCATCAAGGGACTTTGATTGACCGCGTAAAATATTCTGCTTGCTTCGAGTAAGAATTTTTAACAAAGCTAGCGTCTCTTGCATGCGCTCATATGATCGAATGTCTTGCATTACAACCTTAGCTTCACCATTCTGGGTAACAACCAAGGTTTGCTGGCTGGTTGTAATATCTCGAATTAGCTCTGATGCGTGAGCTTTAAGATAACTGATGGGTTTTACGGCAGTACTTAGCTTCATAATATGACTCCTGAATTAGATGACTACAATATAGACCAAATAAAGGTCGTAGTCAACGGTGCAGGCTAACCAGTCACTCAAACTGACGTTGTGACCGCGTCCGCAATTTTGTTATTCAAAGTTGAAATTTCTAAACACAGCATACGTTAGCGGAAGATATGAATAAATTAAAAACACTTGCGTTCGCGCAAAAACGTTACCACGCAGGTTAGCTCCAGTCCGTTAGAGTGCATTTATGGGTATAAAAAATCATCATCATACAGGAGGCAGCATGAAAAACATTTTACAAGTATGTATTTTAATTTATTTTATAATTTGCAGTAACACGTTGTATTCTCAAACTGACATTTGGGAGCAAACAGGCGGACCTGTGAATGGGAACATTCAACGGCTCATTGTTACTTCCAACGATCATCTGTTCGCTGTGAATCGTGATTCCGGCATATTTCGTTCCACTAATAACGGTACCACGTGGACCGCAGTAAATTCCGGGATCACAAACCTTGATATTCGTGCTCTGGTTGTGAATGTCGACGGCAGCATCTATGCAGGAGGTGATGGTGTTTTTCGTTCGACAAATAACGGTTCACTGTGGATCTCCGTAAAGACTGGACTTCAATATTATGTGTACGATCTTGCAGTGAATTCAAGTGGTCATCTGTTCGCGGCATCAGGTGGATCAGTAGGTTCAGGCGGAGTGTATCAATCAACGAATAGCGGAGTGAATTGGACGAACATAGGATTGAAGGATACGAATGTTTGGAGAATAGCAGTCACTTCCAGTGGCCATCTCTTTGCGGGCGCATCGTTCGGCGGTCCTGCATGGGGAATTTTCCGTTCCACGAATAATGGTACCGATTGGGTTGCAGTCAATAATGGATTAGTGGCAAATTGTATTGTGAATACAATTGTTTCCCGGCCCAATGGTGATCTGTATACGATTGTTGACTGCAACGGAGAACTTTATCGTTCAACCAATAATGGTGATAACTGGGATCTCATAAAACATGAGGGTGTCTCTGCTGTTCTTCGATCCCTTGCGTTCAACTCCAACGGACATATTTTTGGCGGTTCAGGGGGCAACAGAGTAATACGTTCAACGGATAATGGTTCCAATTGGACAACGTTCGGAACAATGCAAAAAACGATCCCTTCAATGGCGGTTAATTCTGCCGGAATTCTGTTTGCCGGTACATATGCAGACGGAGTATTCCGAACTGTCCAGACAACACTTGGTGTAAAACAAATAGAACTCCAGTCGCAATTCGCACTTGAATTGAAACAAAACTATCCGAATCCCTTTAATCCAGCAACAACAATTGAATACAATTTGTCTAAAAGTTCTTTTGTGAAGCTTGTTATCTTTAATATGCTTGGACAAGAAGTACAAACTCTTGTGCATGGAGTGAAATTAAGTGGGGGTCATAAAGTTGAGTTTTACGCAAACAATTTACCAAGCGGAGTTTATCTCTGTCAAATTCAATCAAATGGATTTACTCGAGCAAAAACACTTCTATTACTAAAATAAAATGCGCCCTAACCAGTCGCTCAAGTTGACGTGGTAACCGCGAACGCGCATTGAGTTTTAATTGTTGAGTTCTCAAATGACAACTTATGATACAAATAGTTATCAGTAATTTAAAAACTGAATCCATCACGCTGGAATGTTACCACGCAGATTAGCTCCACTCCGTAAGGCAGCCTTGTAGAGAGTTATCGAGGAAGGATGCGAGAAAGAGAATTCTTTGGCGTCTTATGCATCAATAAAGATTTTACCAATAAATCAATTGTGACCGTGGGATCACCGGATTCCATTTTTGAAACACGAGATTGGCTTGATTTTATCATTTTAGCAAAGTCCTTCTGGGTAATATTTAGAGAGCGCCGTCGCTTTTGAAGATTCTTACCAAGCGAGAGTTTCAATTCAATATATGCAGCTTCTTATTGGTTGAGATTGAGAAATTCATCAACACTACCAAATTTCCAACCCGCTGCCTCAAGTTTCTTTTGTTTGTTCTTTTCCATAGATGATTCATTTTATTTACATGTCATCATACAAGCGTATTCGTCACTTGTAAATAGTATCAGGTACAGAACATCTTTAAGATATCATACACCTGATATTGAATCGTTACCTCACATCGTACTGTAAAAACCGCACAAAAGCTCCCGAAAACGCAACCAACGAAAAAATTCCAAGCAGTCCAAAATCAATAATGGCAGGTGTGATCCCGTCTTTGAATGTGTGGATTGGATGATCGAATCGCGGCATATCTGATGTATCCAATACACCTCTTTCGCGCCCGGTATCGATCTTGATACCGGCATCGCTGTTCATTTCAATTCGAATTCCTCCCATACCGCCGCTCTCTTTTTGCTTTTTGTCTTTATACGTTGTGAAGATCGTTCGATAATTCTGTAATGCATCTTCATATCGTGTTTTTAAAGCAATATCCGTTCCGGCAAGATTCATCGCGGCAAGTTGAAATGCCGATGTCGGTGAGAATCGGGAAAGGGTAAATGCAAAACGCTCCTGTTCCGCTTTTTTGTTCCGGAGGTCTTCGTTCACTTTCTTGGTGTATTCATCAATATCAATCTGCACCTGTTTGCGGTCACGGTCATCTTCTTCCATCCACTCCCACATTTTTTCTTCGCGAAAAGCTTCGCGCTCTTCTTTGGTCATACGTTGTGTTGGCTCGTTGCGTATTTTCCATTTGTCGCTCATTACTTTTTCGTACTGCATCCATCGATCTTTGGAGAACGTATCCCGTTGCGATTCAATCTCCGCAACGGTCGGCACATTGATGACTTGTCCCGCAACGGTTGCACCGGCCCGCGGAACAATAAAGACTAAGCAAACCCAAATGACAAGCGAAAATAAAAACGAAACGGATGAACGCTTGGTGGTTGTTGAAAGAAAGATCCCGAGTGCAATGAAGAATGTCAAATACAACAATGCTGCACCGAACAGTGAGATCAGCTTCAACCAATGATCCGATGTCATTGACACATTCCATACCAGCAATAATAAGAGCGAAAGCAGTATTGGAAGCAGGAGAGGAATCACCAAGCCAAGCCACGCTCCCATGAATTTTCCAATGATATACCGAGTCCGTGGAACAGCGTTGGAGAATGTCAACTGCAGCGTTCCTCGTTCTGCTTCGCCGTTGATTGCATCGTAGGTAAAAAGAATAGCGAGCAGTGAGAATACAACCGTAACGATAAATGCAAAATCCACGAATCGGAATAATGCATAGATTGGATCATCGGAATAGGTGCTGTTCGTTAGTTTGATACCGTTGAAACTGTTGACCCCGGACATTCTCCCAATGTCGTTATTAATCCCTGAAACAAAAATTTGCATCGGGTCAGGTTTTCGGAGCACTTTGTTGTTCAGACTCATCCACCCGCGCGCTTCACGCATTTCCTGTTGAACAAGCTGGGTTGTTGTTTCATATTGCCTTGTGGCGTTATTGAATTGATTGATTCCGACAACAACGCTGAGTAATAGCAACAGCGTAACAACCGCGAATGTCAGAAAAAATTTTGGACTGAAAAAAATATTCTTTAATTCGTGTGTGATTAATGTAGAAAGCATGTGAACTCCTTGTTGAAAAATGTATTCGCCATTGCAAGATCAATTCTTGATTATCGTACATCATATTTTTTAAACGATATGAACGCACCGACAAAGAAGAGTAAGTTGAATGCTGCCATCACTCCGACATACCCAATGTAATACCCAATCCCTGATGCGACAGAAAGTGGAGTGAAATTAAATTGCGGAACCTCCCCAATGTTGATCGGTTTTGGTTTTTCTGCATTATCATCTGTTACCATTCGGAAAACGAATGAAAATCCACCGGTATTCATTCCGGTCTTTTCTTTCATGAACTTTGCATACCCTTGCTGGTAATTCTTTGCTTGCGCCAGATACTGCTGTTCCAGCCGGACGGACGTCCCCGTTACTTCCGAAGCGGCAAGTGTAAAAAGTGCAGAGGGGGAAATTCCTGAAAAAAACATCGCCAACTGCTGCTGTTCTGCCTGACGGTTCATACGGTCTTCGTTTAACCGTGCGGTCAATTCATTAAATTTTTTCTCCCGTTCATCGGCAAGGTTTTGCATAAACTTATTAAAAGCATTCATTACCTCCTGCATATTTTCTGTTTTGGGCGGGACGAATCCATTCATTTTTGTTCTATCTTCGTTCCAAATTTGGGACATGAACCGGCTTTTTTGTGAGTTGATCTCATCAACACTTGGGACATTTACAAACAGATCCGATCCAACCACCGATAAGCGAGGAACGATCATTACCGTCAAGATCCATAATGACAGGAGGACGAGAAATGATGTTGATGATCGTTCTGTTTTTGCGGAGACAAATAATGCCAGAGCAAGAAACACGCCGATCGAGATTAGTCCCGCAAGAACAATTAGTGTTAATTTCAACCACTCTTCACCGGAGAGGGCAATATTAAAAGCCGGGAGAAAGAGGACGCCGATCAAAATGGGAACCAGCAGCGGAACGGCAAGTGCTAAATACGATCCGACAAATTTCGAAATGATATAATATCCCCGCGGTACCGCATTAGAAAAGGTCAACCGTAATGTCCCCCGCTCTTTTTCACCATTGATTAAATCGTATCCAAACAGAATGGCGAAAAGAGAAAGGACAATGGAAAAAATAAAGTCGAGATCAAGAAATCGGAACATGGCAAATATCGGATCGTCTCCGTATCGACTGTCTTCAGAGCGTAGTTCACCCCGCCCGCGCACTTCAATTGTTCGTCCGATATCATTGGAAATGCCGTTGATCAATGTCGCAAGAGGCTGCGGAGGGAGGAAGATCTTATATTCCTGCACCCTCATCCAATCGGTAATTCCTTCATACTGACGCAGATTCGCAGTTTTTGATGCTTCATATTGTGCCTGCGCTATCTGGAAGTTTTTAATGCCGATGTAGAACGACAGCAGTATCAATACAGAACAGATACTGAAGGTAATCGCAAATTTTGTCGAACCGATAAGATCGCGCAGTTCTTTTTCTACAATGAGTTTTATCATAGTGATCTCCAAAATACTTAGGATATGTCATCGCAAGGAGTGCCGATGATGTTGATTGAGACAACGTGGCGATCTCGCTTTTTCACGCTCAAGATCGATTGCTTCGTTGTTCATCCACCGGTCGTTGGATTCACTTCTTGCAATGACAAAAGTGAAAAAATTATTCGTTCACGCCAGCCATGTAATTCATATACAATTTTTCTAAATTCTCTCCGGAAAGTTCAGTACGTTTTTTTTGCATCACCAAATTTCCTTGACGCATGATACCAATGGTATCGGCAGATTCTTTTGCTCGAAAAATATCATGTGTCGACATCAGGATTGCTTTCCCTTCATCCCGCAATGATTCGAGCAGCTGCATAAATTCAAATCCGGATTTTGGATCAAGTCCGGAGGTTGGTTCATCCAGCAGAATGGCTGGTGCGTCCTTTAAGATTGCAATTGCAATTCCGCATTTCTGCCGCATCCCTTTGGAGAACCCTTTGAGCTTTTTATTATGTGCCTCTTCCTGTAATCCGACACGCAAAAGCACGCTGCGATAATCATCCTTTGTGTATTGCGTTTTCCCGCCTAGACGAACAAAATAATCCAGATTTTGAAGTGCCGTGAAGTTTGTATACAGCATCACGTTTTCCGAAACGAAAGCGATATGTTGTTTCGCTTTCAGCGGTTCTACATGTGTTGGGATTCCGGCAATTCTTGCTTCACCTGATGTCGGTTTGAGAAAATTCAAAAAGATGTTAATCGTTGTCGTTTTTCCTGCGCCGTTTCCGCCGAGCATTGCAAAGATTTCCCCCGGTTGAACGGAAAAAGAAATGTTGTTTACCGCAAGAGCGCCGTCCTCATATCGTTTTGTCAAATCAATTGCTTCTAACAGTGGTTGGTGTTCCATAATAAATTTCCTCCTTTATGTTGTTAACCCTGAACAAGTCTCGTCCGATCTTTGGACGAGACGCGTTGAAGGGTCACAATGATGAATTATCTCTTAGACAATTTAATTCCGTACCACACGATCCCTGAGATAACTCCCAGGATCAATAATACAACGACAATTGTTCCCCAGATATTTGTTTCTGTCTGGATCTCTGCCGTAATGGTTTTGTCCTCACCATTTACCGGTTGATTATCCGAGAGAGCGGTAGTACGGAGACGAATTTCATACCGCCCGGTTGAAATATCTTTTGGCGGAGTAAACTCCAATATGATCCGTTTTTCCTCTGAAATATCAAGCGATTGTATCACCATCGGATCAATCTTCTTTGTCCAGTTCAAAGGAACATCCGCTTCGATTTTTAAATTGTCCAGACGGCGCGTTCCTTCGTTAATCAATTCTATCGAAAGCTGAATTTTCCCATCAGGTTTAATGGAGTGAAACAACTGTTGTGCGCGGACAAGAAGACGTCCTTTTCCGCGGGGGACAAGCTCTAATTTTACATACCCGATCTGCAATTTTTCGATCTCTTCCAGTGTCCATGTGCGGGAGCCGACATTTTTAAATTCATCCATTCGATCGCGCGGAATAACCAGCACGAAGAATGGCATTGGTTTATCCATTTGAATTTCCGACGAAGGACGATCGGGAAGAGAAACATCCAACGCAGCACGGCGAGTGTTAGCATTCTCCAGAAATTTGAACTGGCTTAATCGTGCCTGCGTCTGAGGATCTTTGAAGTATCGGTTCAATTGCTGCGGCAAATTGACTACTTCCAATCCGAATGTGTTCGATGTGCCGCTGAAAAGTTCCAGTGTCAGATCGTACGTTGCAGTTTTTCCAAGCTCAGCTTCCTGCGAAAATTGCTGCGATTGAACAATCACTGTATTTTGCGATGCATCCTTTTGAAGAAATATTTTCATCGTGCGAGAAGAACCGTTACCATAAATGACATTGACGACAACCGCATCAAGATCCTGCAGCAGAATAAAATCCAAATCTTTTGGATGGCCGAATCGAAGCTCATCAATCTTTGCTTCGTATGGCTGGCTGATTATGGAATTGTCGGTATTGGCGATTGAAACGTAGATGTTGGGTATGACATCGGGTTGCAAAGAGCGGAAGAGTTGATCTTCCATTTTAATCAGTTTTTGAAATTCAGCATTTCCTCCGGAAGTGTTAATCAGAGTGATGCGGACATGTTTCTTTCCGTCTCGTGTCTGATATTTCACTGCTTTCTCAACGGAAATAAACTGCGTTTCAAATAGAACAGCAAGGAGCGATTGCTGATAGTTTACCTCTGCATCAGAAAACGAAACTTTTGCCCGATCCAGTTCTGCTTGCGAGAGCAATCCTTTCTTAAAGAGATCCTGCTGGCGCTGAAATTCATTTCTGCTAAATTCGAACGCCTCTTTTGCACGTTTTAATCCGAGTAGACGGTATTTATCGTCTCGCTGATTGAAATAAGGATTTGCCTGCGCATAAATTCGATCGGACAAAATCGATGCAGATAAAAATAAAATAATATAAAAGATAAGGTGCTTCATAATGAATGTCGGGACGGACGCACTTGTCCGCCAATAAAAGTGCAAACAACCAATAAAATAATTATTGCTTCATGATCATTCTGCCCATCGGTTTTGGCTTGCTGAAAATCTCTTTCAGCTCTTTTCCATCGCGAGAAACAACGATCGTCACTTTGTCTCCTTCATGTAATTCGGTATACTCCGATGAGAATTCTTCAGCCGATGAAACAGATTTGCCGTTTATTGAGACAAGAATATCTCCCTGCTTTGGTTCAAATGATTTGAAATTATTAGAAACACTCGGCAGTGTGGAGATCACTACGGCAGATTTGTTTTTTGTTCCCACAACCAATCCTAAAGCGGGGAGAACCTCTTCGCCCTCTTTTTTCTCCATGCGCATCACCATCCCTCCACGACTTCCTTCTTTATTCAATTCTTCCTCACTTTTCTTGATGAATTTTGCAATCATCAAATTCTCTCCCCGTTTTAATCCCACTTTAAATTCTTCACCAACGTTGGCATGCTCATATTGTGCCCGCAGTTCTTTTATGCTATTCACTTTTTTCCCGTTTGCCATCAGCACATGATCATCTTTTTGGATATCGGAATTCTCCTTTTCATGATTTCCGAGAATAACTTCAACGATCAATAGATCATTCTTGGGTACGATCACAGCTCCCAGTTCACGAACAATTAGGGCATCATCCATGGAAAATGAGCGGGTGATCCGTTTTGATTCTTGACTATACGATGTGTTGAGTGTGAGAAGGGCGACGATTAGCGTGGCGAAAAAATATTTCATGGTATCTCCTTCGTTGTGTATTGTATTGATGTGCTGTTTTGACGACAAATCTACACCAGCAGTTGCACGATTCATAGTTAAAGAGTGTTATGAAGTGTTAAAAAATGTTAAACGGAGAGATTTTGTGATCGGAGATTGTTAGATTATAGACGTGAAAAAAGAGAAACGACATATTGCATTTATGATTGCAGCAGTTTCAGCCGCCCTTATCGGCTTGATATCGATGCAAATCTATTTATTAATGGATTCCTACGAACAAAAAGAACAGGCGTTTGATCGCAATGTGTTGAATGCTCTGAATTTGGTTTCGCAACAAATTGAAAAAGAAGAATCAGCATCAAAAATCTTCAACGTTGCAATGACGCTCCCTGATCTCCCTCAAAAGAAAGGGAAAAAGAAGATTATCCGGTTTCTCCAAAATGATTCTACCCATGTTCTTGGAAAACAGGAGGGGAATGCCGGTTTCTCCTGGATAATTTCGGATACTGTAAAAAGCGGACAAGGGAAGCAGATGCGTGTGGAAGTGTTCCATTCGTCCGGTGTTGATACGATGACATCGGTCATAGTGAAACAAAAATCTGGAAAATCGAACGGTAAGCAATCATTTGCGTATAGTTATTCCACTGATAATTCAGAAATTCAGATTAAAGCAAGCGACAATAATTCACCGACGATGATTCTTCGAGATACAACCAAAAAACGCCGTGGTGAGATTGTTGCACAAGTAGTTGATAAATTGTTTCTGATCGAAACCTTACCAATTGAAGAACGATTGGATCTGGGAAAACTTGATTCATTGATTACACAATCACTTTCCGGAGTCGGAATATCATTGCCGTATAGTTTTCGTGTGACGGTAGGGGATCACGATTCAATCAAATTGTCCAATGATTCATCAAAAGGGAAATCGCTTATCGTTACTCCGTTCAAAACACGGTTATTCCCTAATGATGTTATTTCTCCGCGCTATGAGCTCGCACTCTTTCTTCCCGATAAATCTTCATTTGTGTTACGTGAGATGACAATGCTGCTGGTGATGTCCTTATTATTTATGTCGATCATCATTGCCAGTTTTATTTATACGTTACGAGTGATTGTCATTCAAAAACGATTAGCGGCCTCCATTATCGATTTTATTAACAATATGACGCATGAGTTCAAAACTCCGATTTCCACTATTGCACTTGCTTCTGAAGCAATCGCAAAACCGGATGTGTTAAAAAGTAAACCGAAGATTTTGAAATACAACTCATTGATTGTTGATGAAAATAACCGGATGAAGCATCAGGTTGATACAATCTTACAGATGGCGGTCCTTGAAGAGGGTGAATTCGAATTAAAATTCGTCGAAGTGGATATGCATTCCATAATTCGGCAGGCCGTGAAAAATATCTCGCTTCAGATCGAACAACGAAATGGGAAAATTACTCCACACCTAAATGCTTCGAGCGCGCTTGTAAAAGGAGATGCTCTTCATTTGGCGAATATTATTCATAATGTTTTAGATAATGCCGTTAAATATTCTTCAGCAATTCCCACAATCACTATTGAAACGGAATTGTCAGGTTCGAATCTTTCCATCCGAATTACCGACAACGGTATTGGGATTACCAAGGAGGATGAAGCGAGAGTGTTTGATAAATATTATCGGGTTTCTACCGGCAATACGCACGATATAAAAGGATTTGGACTTGGCTTGAGTTATGTAAAATTGATTGTTGAAGCGCATCATGGAACAGTTTCTTTGAACAGTAAAATAGGGGAAGGGACAATAGTGACGGTTTTGCTGCCCATCGCACCTTAATGAAACCTAAACAGCAAATATTACTTCTGGAAGATGATACAAATCTCGGATTTATCCTCAAAGAACATTTGGAGATGAATGGTTTCACCGTACAATTATGCAATAATGGAGTTGACGGAATTGCATCGTTTCGAAAAACTGCATTCTCCCTCTGTCTTGTTGATGTCATGATGCCGAAGAAGGATGGATTCACATTTGTTAAGGATATTCGTCTGCATGATCAACAAACACCAGTCATTTTTTTGACGGCAAAATCTTTAAAAGAAGATCGAATTGAAGGATTAAAGATCGGTGCTGACGATTATATCACCAAGCCATTCAGTATGGAAGAATTACTACTTCGTATCACCGCTGTGTTGAAACGAACATCACCTGTTGAATTGAATGGAGATGAGCCTGCACAATTTTCCATTGGCAAAATCCTTTTTGATGTTCAAAAATCACATTTGAAGATCAGTGACAAAAAAAAGATTTCGTTGACCACAAAAGAGGCGCAATTACTTACGGTATTGTGCAGATATAAAAACAAGGTTGTTGAACGTGAACTTATTCTCAATAGTGTCTGGGAGAGCAACTCCTATTATTCAGCCCGTAGCATGGATGTGTATGTTTCCAAACTTCGAAAGTATCTCAAAAATGATCCGAATGTATCCATTGCAAATGTGCATGGTAAGGGATACAAACTGCTTGTTGATGCATAACACACTCTGATTCCTTCCTTTTTACATTTTTCATCTTCGTACTGTCTTATATCTGATTTTTACGGTTTTTTCGCTAAAATATTGTAAATTCATACATTACAGATGAAAATCACTACGACAATTCTCTTTATTGGACTTTTCCTGACCGGGTGCGTTGATGATGTACCACGTGACAATCCGCTTGATCCCGAATCGGCAGGATACAAAAAGGAAGGAAGCGTGAATGGGCGGATAATTATTGCCAACCAGTCCTCTGGAATTTCAGGGGCTGTCGTGAGGAATAGCAATGAATCCGTATCAGTTACCACGGATTCTTCCGGTCACTTCTCGTTTTTAAAACTCTCCGAAGGGAAACACAGTTTTATCGTAACAAAACAGAATTTTACCAATGATACTTTCAACGTTTCCGTGCAATCAGGTTCAGCGTCTCAGATTGTTCGTGGATTGAATGGTGCCCCGATAGTCACATTTCAACAGATTCTGACACGAAAGATTGATCAATATTTTCCCAGTCCGCAATATTTTGTGGATGTGACAGCATCGGTGAGCGATCCGAACGGAATTGCCGACCTCGATTCTGTCTGGTTTGGAGTCGATTCGCTAAAATATCCTCTAACATATTCCGTAACGACAAAAAATTTTCACGCAACTATTTATAAATACGATCTTCCGACAAATACCATTCAATATTTAGTCGGCAGACCGTTGACGGTTATTTCTCGTGATGTGAATAAAGCGGTAAATATCAGTGCGCCATTTTTTATTACACGTGTGATTGAAAATGAAGCATCACCCATATCCCCCTCTCCGTTTGTGGACGATACGGTATCGGCAGATTCACTTATGTTCAAATGGTCTCCTCCTAATGTTACTTACAATTATTCTTATACTCTTTCTCTTTCTCGTGTTGACGCCGGTACGCAGACTGTCGTATGGTCACTTATTGGATTGAATTCTAGTAATGAAAGTTATGATTTTTATACACATCCCGGTCGTCCAATGCTTCTTCCCGGAAGTTATGTTTGGACAGTCTCAGTGGTTGACGATTTTGGAAATTATGGACGCTCAAAAGAATCTGCATTTGTCATAAAATAAAATTATGGAAAATCAAAAAGACAATTTTAACGCGCTATTTGAGATAACCCGGACGGTCAATTCCATTTTGGAACCGGGTGCATTGTTGGAGAAGGTGCTGGAGATTGCTATGACGCATCTTTCCGCCGAACGTGGATTTGTAATGCTTGCTGATGATAAGAGCGAGAGTGGTTATACTGTTGTTGCTCTGAAGAATTTTAATTCCAAAAAAGCGGGAGATGAATTTGCTGCTTCTTCATCTGTCGTCACAACAGTTCTACAATCAGGCGAGCCGGTATTGACATTCGACGCGATGAGCGATGAACGATTTGAATCGTCAGTCAGCATTATGGCACAGAAAATTCTTTCGATCATCTGCATTCCTCTCCGTGCGGGAGAACGAATTGGCGGAGCTGTCTATCTCGACAGCAGCAAATCTCGCAAAGCATTCACCGAGGATGCATTGAAATTTCTGACTGTTTTTGGAAGTTTGGCCGCGATTGCAATTGAGAATGCTCAACGGTATTCAATTCTGGAATCACAAAATACAAGATTAAAGAATGAAGTGGATGTCTCTCATCTGTTCAGCAATATCATCGGAAAGAGTGAAAAGTGGAGGAAAGTACTCGAGATTTCGCAGCGCGTACTGGATGTTGATGCAGCAGTGTTGATCACCGGCGAAAGCGGGACGGGTAAGGAACTGATCGCGCGTGCAATCCATGAGCATGGAACACGAAAAGGACAAGCATTCGTTGCCGTGAACAGTTCGGCATTGCCGGAAAATTTGATGGAGAGTGAATTGTTCGGTTACGTAAAAGGTTCATTTACCGGAGCGGCTTCCGATAAAAAAGGATTAGTGGAAGTAGCGAATGGCGGTACGCTTTTTTTGGATGAAATCGGCGAGTTGCCATTGACACTGCAGGCGAAAATCCTCCGCCTGCTCCAGGAAAAAGAATATCGGCGCGTTGGGGATACGGTCAATAAGAGTGCAAACATTCGTATCATTGCTGCCACAAACAAAGACCTGAAAGAAGAAGTGAAAGCAAATCGTTTTCGAGAGGACCTTTTTTTCCGATTAAATGTGATTGGTATCCATCTACCCCCGCTTCGAGAACGGAAAGATGATATTCCGTTGCTGGCAAATTATTTTGTGAAGAGAGCTGCTGAAAATTATAAACGTCCCATCGACAGTGTTCACCCCGATGCTATGCAATTGATGCTCGCTAATCAATGGAAAGGAAATGTGCGGGAGTTTCAGAATGTCATTGAACGGGCCGTTGTATTGTGCCGAGGAACTCAGTTGATAAAAGATGATTTCTTGTTCGACTCCAGCGATCAATCCGTGCTGCAGAAAAATGCCATGACGCTTGCCGATTTCGAACGACAGTTAATCGAAACAACGTTATCAGAAATGAACGGTAACAGGACCAGAACAGCGGAAAAACTTGGTGTTTCGCTCCGCTGGCTGCAATATCGCATTAAAGAATGGAGTAGCGAGTAAAGATATTGGCACAAAACAAAAAATGGTTTCAAAAATCCTAAATCAATCACATTGTTAACTTCACTTTCCGGAGATTGCTTTGGTCACTGCGCTCTTTCGCAATGGCCCCATTTTTGAAACAATTCAATTAAAAAACATATTTTCAAATTAGTCCTTTGTGTCTTTGTGTGAGCATTGGTAAGTTGTAAAACGATGAACGGTACACAATTCAAAATAGAGCAGAAGCTTAACGAAAGCGGCTCGACGATTGTTTATAAAGCATTCGACGAAGTGCTTCATCGCAACGTTTTGCTAAAAGTGCTTCATAAACACCTCGCGAATGATGCCGATCTGCGTCAACGGTTTGTTCGTGAGGCAAGGTCGTGCGCTGCGCTACGGAGCGAACATATTGTGCAGGTGTACGACCTGACGGAAATTGATGGCGCTCCGGCAATTGTCATGGAGTTTGTTGAAGGAGAATCATTAAAAGAACTGATTGCAAAAGGAACAAACAATAATCTTGAGTTCGCAAAAAAAACAGCCATTCATATCCTTCGTGGACTATCGATTGCGCATGAACAGGGAATCATTCACCGCGACATTAAACCGGGAAATATTCTCGTTTCTGAACGAGACATGATGAAAGTGACTGACTTCGGACTTGCATATGTTGCACTTTCTCCGACGGTGACGATGGAGGGAATGGTTCTAGGGACTCCTGCCTATATGGCACCGGAACAGGTTCGCGGAGATGAGCTTGATGCTCGCACTGATCTTTTTGCTCTTGGTGTGACACTTGTTGAAATTTTAAGTGGAGAGCGGATCTTTGAAGGATCGACATATACAGAATGTATGCGAAAAGTACTAGCATTCAAGACTGATCAGTTACAACGGTTTGATGCGGCATCATCACCGGAATTCTCTCAGTTTCTGCAACGAATGCTACACCCCAAAAAAGAAGAACGTTTTTCTTCAGCGCGCGAAGCATTGAATTTTATCGACGAAAAAAAATCATCCGTCTTTATCCACCCGATTACATCAACGTCTAAAAAGCAATTGATACCGATCGGAATCGGGGTTGCAGCCATAGCAGCAATTATGCTTTTTGGGTGGATGACATTTTCGCAGCGGACACCCACTCAACAACAGCAATTACTTTCTCCGTCACAAAATTCTGTTGTTGATTCTTCCGTTGATAATAATGTTAAGAAAGAAGCTCAACAGGTCGAGCCTTTTCAGAAACAAACCGTAATTCCTCTATCGGAAAAAACCGAAGAAAAGGTTAATGCTGTTGTGCAAAAAGATTCGGCGAAGGTATTTCTGACAAGCACGCCGTGGGCAAAAGTATTTGTGAACAACCAATTGATCGGGGAGACTCCGATGGCAAAGCCGATCATTCTGGCAACAGGAAATCATACCATCATGTTTGCAAATCCATCGTTTGATCCAATTGTGAAATCAATTAATGTTGAATCGAACAAGGAAATGACCGTCATGGGAAATTTTATCGATCACGCCGGATATTTGCAATGTATCGTTACGCCTTGGGCAGAAGTGTTTGTGGATGAACAATACAAGGATACGACACCTCTTTCTAAACCGATGATGCTTTCTGCCGGAAAACATACTGTTCGATTTAAAAATGCAGCATATTCCGATATTGTAAAAGATATTATTGTGAAAGTAAAAGACACCACCTTACTTACGATTGTACTTTTAAAATGACTATTAGCGATCTCAATAATACCATATCTATGTCAATTCGAGGTCGACGTTTTCTGTCCGACG
Source organism: Bacteroidota bacterium (assembly GCA_041658205.1). Classification (NCBI taxonomy): domain Bacteria; kingdom Pseudomonadati; phylum Bacteroidota; species Bacteroidota bacterium. The sequence continues at coordinate 8,083 of JBBAAO010000004.1, read as the reverse complement.
AAAAAATTAATAGTACATTCAAATTCTTCATCCTGCTTTACGGAGTTCGGATTGACGAGAGACTCAGTTTTGCCATAGCATCAAAATTCATTGTTATACTTTTGTTTTTAGCAGTGTTTTCTGCAAACGGATTGGCACAAGTTGTATCTCGAGATTCTACTCTTACTGCGATTGAATCTCTCTATAACAGTGGACAGTATCTTTTCGCAGAATTGGAAGCGCGCAGAACTCTGGAAGAACCCGATCTGAATGATTCGACAAAAGTGCAGATCGAAAAGTGGATTGCTTTTTCTCTGATTGCACAAGGGAAATCTGCTATCGCAAAGGAACGATTTATTCTTTTATTTAGGATCGATGATGCATTCGAACTTGATCCTGTTTTAACATCGCCGAAAATTCTTTCTGTCTTCAATGATGCAAAATCAAAATTCATCGCTCAAAAAAAGAGTGCACCCCCGGATACTACTAGCTTAAGTGTTGAACATTCGACAGAATCATCGACAATATCATTTCGGACGATTGTTTTTCCTGGTTGGGAACAAATCCACCAAAACCGAACAGGATCGGGATATATGTTTTTGGGAGCGGGCGCAGTTACCCTTGCTTCAGGTTTTGCCTTTGAATTCCTTCGCTCCGGTGCCAGAGAAGATTATCTTCAAGCATCAAGTGTATCGGAAATTTCTTCGAAATATGATACATATAACACATATCGTAAAGCTGAGATTTATTCGTTTACCGCATTTGCTCTGATTTATATTGTTTCAGAAATCGACGTGTTTACCGGATCCAATATGAATATTCAATCCGCGTATTCAATTCGTGGGGGAAATCAGATGGTTTTCACAGTCCGATTTTAACCAATTTTTCAACGCAAATTGTGCGTTAACCATGCAAAGTTTGCATAGATAAAGACAATAAATCCCTGGAATTTGACAATTTTCAGGGATTTTTGTTGTGGTACGATGGTTGCAGTAGATCTTATGTCGTTCTCACATTCAAATGCTTCAATTTCCGTGGATTTTGGTTCTGTCCAATCCCACGGAATGAACTTGGACCTCCAGCAACGTGGAGGATATATTTTTTTAACATCGGTAAACAGTAATCATTTTTTTTGGAGGAAATATGAATAAACGCCTTACTATTATTTTGCTAGCTCTGCTTGGGGTTGTTTTACTTCTCGCCCAAACAACGAAGTCCGAGATAAAATTGGTCGCCACGAAAATAGAAATGAACGGCCAGGTAAAATTACTTTGGACGAAAGCGCACAACGCGGATAATACCACTCAATACAATCTCTATCGAGCTACGTATTCCGACACAGTTGGTACAATCATGTATACCGGCAGCGATACATCATTTGTCGATCAAGTTCCACCGACGATGTCTCCGTTGCCGCAGATATTTGCATATAGAGTTGTCGCAAAAACCGGTGTGAATGTTGAAGTGAGTAATGTGTTTTTAGTTCAGCTGCCAGGACTTCCACCGTACGGAACATTTCGGTTGGAAGGGAAGATTGACAGCGGAAAAGTAAAACTCTTATGGCAAGTTCCACCGGTGAATACGCCGGTTAGTTATTATCTGGTGTACCGTGCTCTTGCAAACGGAATTATTGCCCCTTCGTTGGAAAATGCTGAACTGATAGATTCGACACAAAATCAGTACTCTATCACAAAAGTTCCTGACGTCTCTCTGGGTGGACACTTAATCTATACATTTGTTGTTCGTGCAAAACTCTCCACGGGTGTATTTCTCACAAGCACATTTCTTAATCTGACCATTGAAAACAAGATTCCGAGAGATAATATAAAATTTATTTCTATTCCTAATCAGAATGCTCAAATGAATGTTCCATACATCTATACAGCCAAAGCGGTCTCTTCTGATCCGACCGCAGTGATTCGTTATTTTGGATGGGGACAAAATCAAATGGGCTGGCCGGTTACAGAAAATTTCAAAATCGATTCAATAACTGGTGTTGTTACCTGGACGCCGCAATTAAAAGGATTAATCAAAATTGCTATTACTGCAAAATCCAATAAAGGCGGTGTAGCTAAACAAGAGTTTGTTGTAAGTGCATCCGGCGGAAATGGAATTATTCAAGGGAAAATAACTGACACACTGAACGTCGGTATTCCGAATGCGATCATTGAAGTCTATAAAACAGAGACCAGTACAAATCTTTCATTTGCATATTCTGTTCGAACAGATCCAAATGGAAATTACAGAATCCATCGTGTTGACCCGGGAAATTATAAACTGCGTGCCAATGCTCCTTCTACAAAATATCAAAGTCAATGGTATGACGGCAAGCGTGAAGTATCACTGGCAGATATCGTCACAGTGATCGATTCTCCGGCAGTCTCCATTGCGAATTTTAAACTTCGCGGCGGCGTGATGAATGCTGCAAAAGTAAAAATCAACGGCACCGTCACCGATACAACCGGATTTGCAATTAATGGTGCGGAGACTCGTGTTGTGTTTGTCCGGGCAGAATTTGCATTGAATTTCGGAAGTGGAATGAATGCCGGTCTGGAAAATTTTCGCAAGTACTTTGAGTACAATATGCATGGTGATTTTAGGCTTGAAGGGAACTCAGAATATGTGATCAAAGCGAAAGTAGACTCCCTCGGAAATTATTCGGTGTTATTACCTCCAGGAGGATATATTGCTTTCGCTCGTGCAAAAGGATATGCAGTGGAATTTTATAATGAACAATCAAACATTCTTTCCGCTGATATTTTCCGCGCCCACAATGATACCGTAGGAATAGATTTTACATTGTCTCCATTACCTCCGGTTGTTTTGGGTGAAATTAAAGGTTCTGTTTTGGATTCTGTGAAAGATATCGTCGTTCCTTCCCGCGTTCTTGCGTTCCGCGATGGATGGCGATACAACGATATGCACCGCATCGGTCGTAGCTATATCACCGATACCGATTCACTGGGGATGTATAAATTTGGTGAACTACTCCCCGGAACATACATTGTTATGGCGCTTCCCCTTGGAAATTATGCACCGGCATTTTATTCCACTGACACAATGAATGTTCGCTGGAAACGTGCAACCAGAATTGAAGTGAATGGGAATAGCGTTGACAACATTGATATCTATGTGAAACAATTTGGTCCTTCCGGAAATGGATTCACCGCCATTACCGGCACGGTAAGCATCATGGGTGGAAATGGGATGATGAATGGATCGAATCGTGCGGGTGCTGTTGTCTATGCGTATCGTAATGGTGAAGCTGTGGGATATTCCTTTACCAACGCAGAAGGGAATTATGCAATTACAGGACTTTCGCCGGGACAATACTCAGTATTTGTAGATAAAGCGGGATATAATGAATCAAACGTTGCAAGCGTAAATGCTTCGTACGACATTAACGGAAGTCCATTAAGTGGTACGGCTAACTTTACGATCAACGGTGTGCTCAGCGTAACGGAGAATAAAAATTCTGTCCGACCCACACAATATATGTTGAATCAAAATTATCCAAACCCGTTCAATCCAAGCACAACAATTAAATATTCATTGCCAAACAATGGCAATATTACATTGAAAGTCTATAATCTTATTGGTCAGGAAGTAGCAACACTGATCAATTCGTATCAGACATCCGGCGAATATGCCGTAACATTTAATGCTTCCAATCTTTCAAGCGGCGTGTATTTCTACCGATTGGAATCCGGATCATTCAATGTCGTTAAGAAGATGATTTTAATGAAATAGTGTTGTATTCATAGAGGTGATTTCAAAAAAAGCGGATGAAAATCCGCTTTTTTTTTGAAGCAATGCATCAGCAAATATCATCACATCAGTGATCGAAATCGCGATAAAATCAGCATTGATTATTTCTTCAATTTGTCTGTTTCACCTTCCTCTCCGACTATTAAAAACTGCTGAGTTTATAAAAGTCCTGATTTTATAGGGCTTTCCCGAATAAAGATTAAGAAGATTATGCACATTTTAATCTCTTAAAGGTCTAATTCCCTCTACGAGGTCGTAGACCCGCCGCTTGCGGCGTCATTCCGGCGAAAGTCTACAAAGTGATGCCTTCGGCACCGGAATCCAGGACCTGGATGCCAGCGTACGCTGGTTCCGCTTTTTAGAATCCCGCTATGCGGAATCCGAAAGGCGGGACATGACAAGATACCTCGCGGCTTGCCGCGAGGACATTCATTACGGATGAGATGTTTTAGTATTCATAGACAATTTTGATTTTCCATCCATAATCTTTACTATAAATCTCAGTATGAAAAAGAGTACAATTTTATTTTTTATTATGTGCACTGCCGGCACGGTATTAGCTCAACGTCTGCCGGTGCAGACGTTTACCACACGAGACGGTCTTGTGTCAAATTTTATCACCGAAATCTATCAAGATTCGAAAGGGTATTTGTGGATTGGCACCGATGAAGGGGTGAGTATTTTTGACGGCGATAAGTTCAAAAATATCAGATTTGATGAAACGAAGGTATGGGGATACGTGAACGATATTCTTGAAAGCAAGGTTCATCCGGGGCAGATGTGGATTGCAACAAACGGCGGAGGTTTGATCCGATACGTGGACGGTGAAACGGAATTGTATTCTCTTGGGAAGAATCCGTTCTCAGATAATATCAATTCCATTATTGAAATGGAGGATGGATCGCTTTGGTGCGGGACAGATGACGGTCTGTACCACTTCAAAAATAATGAAGTAGAACACCTCCCATCTTCCGACTTGAAAACCTACGTAAAGTTTACAAAAAGTCTCGATGGGACAATTTGGTGTTTTGATGAGATGAACTTGTTTACGTTTTCTCCGGATACAAAAACACTCATTCGTCCGAGAGTGAAGGACCTCCCATTGGACAGCATTATTCATGTGAGTGCATTAGCTGATAGTTCGGTGGTGGTTCATGTCCGCAGAAAGAAGAATACGGAAGTATTTATTGTGAAAGATGAAACAGTCATAAAAAAGTACGAGCTATTTTTTCCTGCGGCATTATTTACCGTGCTTGGTCCGAACAAACAATATTGGATCGGGACGACCGAAGGGCTACAGATGGTTCAAGAAAGTGTCGGCAGTCCGTTCTTTTTGATCTACACTACTGCGAACGGATTACCAGTGAACGAACTGACGATTGGTTATCAGGATCGTGAACAGAATATCTGGTTTGGAAGTTTTGGACGCGGTATTACAAAACTGGAAACTCAGCAATCGACGCAATTTATTTTTCCGGGCATGTCTGGGAAAGGAATATCAGACCGCTTTGCTCATATTTGGATTCCGTCATCGCATGGTCTATACGAAGTGTGGAAAGATTCCGTTAATCAATGGAAAAAATTTCTCCATGTTATCAAAGTGAATAATAAAATTGCTCTTCCGATTGCTGTTGCAGTCGATTCTAATAATCATCTTTGGATTACCGACGCCGATGGTCAGCTTTCGTATCTTGAAGTGGTCAGAGATCATTTAACGAATTCATCACTGATCCAAAAATATTCAGTATCAGAAGAAAGCGGATTTCCGCGCGGATTGAATATTTCCCTCTTTATCGATTCAAAAAACATTCTTTGGTATGGCCTGTTACAGGGGGGAGTAGCAGGGATTGATTATTCATCAAAACCGAAGCTTGTTGCTCAATTTCATTATCAGAAAACTACACAACTTCGTGATGTTCGCGCACTCTATGAAGACAGAGCAGGAAATATTTGGGCGATGGGATTTGATCCTGAAAACAGAATTCTTAAGCGAACTTCCGAGGGGATTGTTTTGGATTCGACCGACCGGATATTGACAATGCTTCCCAAAATTCCATTCAGATCGATATTGGAAACGAATGATGGAACAATGTGGTTTGGATCAAGATATAACGGGCTTTTTTATTATAGAGACGGTAAACTCAAACAATGCACAACAAAAGACGGTTTAATTAGTAATCAGATTTGGAGTCTTGCAGAAACGCCGAATGGCGGAATTTTAATCGGAACACAGGCAGGGTTGATGCTAATGCCCGATCATCGAATTGAACGGTTCACATCGCTTCAGCAATATACAGAATCACCCGTACAAATAATTGCGTCTACACCGCAATTGACGTACGCGTTAACAAGATTTGAATTGACGATGTTTGATATTCCAAATAATATGTTGGCGGCAAAGTTTCCACAAGTACTCTTTACGTCCATCTTCGTCAATGGCAATCAACGGCGCGTAACAAACGACATCGAACTTTCCTCTACAGAGAATACAATCACGATTGATTATACGGCCATTTCGTTCCGCAACACAGGTGCTCTCCGCTTCCAATACAAGCTTGAACCGCTGGAAGAAGAGTGGCACATTGCCACAACAAATCGTTCAGTGACATACGCGCATCTCAGTCCCGGCAATTATATTTTTGCAGTCCGTGCACTCAATCAGGAGGGGAAACCAAGCGAAGTTTCGTCAATTCTATCTGTGAGTATTGCCACGCCGTTGTGGATGAGGTGGTGGTTTATTTCTCTTATGATTGCGGCGGCGTTGGGAGTTCTTGCAGCCATTGAACGTGTTCGGGTGCGCCGTTTGCTGGAGATCGAAAAAATTCGTTCACGCATTGCGGCAGACTTGCACGATGACATCGGTTCGGGATTGACGAGAATTGCATTATTGTCGGACATGATTCATCGTCAGTCGATTTCTGAGAAGAAACAGACCGATCTGCAGTTTACAGTTCCATCATTGACCGAAAAAGTCGGAGCGATCTCGCGTGAGCTGGTTGATGCGATGAGTGATGTTGTCTGGTCGATTGATCCAACGAATAGTTCCATGGAGCGCTTGTTACACCGCGTTCAAACCTTTGCGGTGGAAGTGTGTGAAGCGAAAGAGATCGAACTACAACTTACGGTCTCCGATGATTTGGATAAATTAAAAGTTGGTTCAGACAGTATCCGTGCTGTGTTGTTAGTAGTAAAAGAAGCGTTGACCAATGTTGTGCGCCATTCGAATGCGAAGAATGTTGCTGTCTCAATCAATGCTGTTAAACAGGATCTTGTCATAGAAATCAGCGACGACGGTAAGGGATTCGATATCAATGAACTTTCTCGGATGAACGGATTGACGAACATGAGACTGAGAATCGAAAAGATCGGAGGCCTGTTTACGCTGAATTCTAACAAGGGAAAAGGGACAACAGTCTTTGCGACAATTCCTCTGCACAGATAGAAACAAAAGTGAACGTTGTTTACCATTGTGTTCGAATTGACTACTGACTATATGTTCAGTTGAAAACTATCAGCACTTGTTGTAATTTATCTCGTAGAAAAACAGTATGACTGAAAAACAACCTAAATTCAAAGTAATCCACGTTGCCATTGTTGATGACGATGAAGAAATCCGCAATGGACTAAGCTGGATTATTCAACAAACCGACGGATACGAGCTCACAGGTGCATATAAAAATTACTCCGAAGCTTTACACGGAATTGCTGAAACACAACCGGATGTTGTACTGATGGATATCGGCCTTCCAGGAAAATCGGGGATTGAATGCGTACGCGAATTAAAAATACAATATCCTAAAGTACAGTTTGTTATGCAGACAGTGTACGCCGACGATGAAAATATTTTTCAATCGTTGCGTGCTGGTGCCGTTGGGTACTTGTTAAAGAAAACCCCTACAGCAAAATTTCTCCAGGCGATTAGTGATGCATATGAAGGGGGAGCTCCCATGAGCGGTGAGATCGCACGAAAAGTGCTGAACTATTTCCAAATGCCGCAAAAAAAGAAATCGACAGACTATGAACTTTCGGATCGTGAGATTGACGTTTTAAAGGAGTTGACGGAAGGGCATAGTTACAAATCCATTGCAGATAAATTGTTCGTCAGCGTTCACACAGTTCGTTTCCACCTCCATAATATCTACGAAAAACTCCACGTTTCATCACGCGCTGAAGCTGTGGCAAAAGTGATGAAAGAAAACGTGATTTAGATGAATCCCCGTCACTCTGAGCGAAGCGAAGAGTCTGAGTTACTATAACTCATTGAAATTACGTTCAGATTCTTCGTCCCTCACAGAGAAAAAACTATGAACGGGACTCAGAATGGTAGTGTAAGTGA